>NZ_JBHXMA010000047.1:0-86776 GCF_042721035.1 Streptomyces sp. NPDC058464 | reverse complement strand
CCCGGATGTTGTCCGGGCCACCACTGTCGTCCCGTACGGCGGCGTTCAGCTTCGCTGCGCTGTCGCCAGGCCGGTCGAGCACCAGGTGCGCAGGAACGCCGCCGTCGCCTCCAGCTGCCTGAGCCCCTGCGCGGAGGAGTCCTCGTAGATCCGCATGTCGACCTCGACCCCCGAGTGCGCCGCGCGGGTCGCGAGGGACAGCGTGTCGTCCAGGAGCATCTCCGTGCCCGCCGCGTGCAGCTGGATCGGCGGCAGGCCGTGGAGGTTGCCGTGCAGCGGGCTGAGCAGCGGTTGGCTGCGCGGTGTCGTGCCCGCGTATGCGGCCGCCCGGACGGACAGGGCCTCGGCGTCGAGCGTGCGGTCGGCGGCCGCGTTGAGCAGCAGACTGGACGCGTCCAGCGTGAAGTCCAGCACCGGCGACGACAGGACCGCACAGGTCGGCAGAGCCGCCCCTTCGTCGCGCAACCGCAGCAGCAGGCCGGCGGCGAGGGCACCGCCCAGCCGCTTGCCGGCCACGGCCGCAGGGCCGGGGCCACGGTCGCGACAGTGCTGCCAGGCGGCGGACACGTCCTCCAGGGCCTCGGGGAAGTGCAGCCGGTAGCGGGCGCACACGACCGTGCAGCCGGTGTGCCGGGCCAGTTCGCGCGCCGTGGGCACGGCGTCCTGCGGGGTGCCCGCCAGCCGCGGGTCGCCGTGCAGATACAGCACGGTCTGCTCGACGGCCGTGCCCTCGGGCCGCACCTCCGGCCCGAACGGCCCTTCCTCGACGTGGATCTCACCTGCCACGGGACACCACCTTCTCCGCCGCCTGCCAGTGTTCGTCGGACACCCAGAGCCGGGCGAAGGCCGCCGCGGCCTCCCGCGCCGGGCTGACCCGGGTGGTCAGGTTCTTGATCTCGCCGGCCTGTGTGGTGGCGAGCGACCGCGCCACCTCACGCCATCCATCGTCGAAGCCGGCACGGGGCAGCACCAGGTCCACCAGGCCCAGCCGTTCGGCCTCGTCCGCATCCAGCACGCGCCCTGTCCCCGCCAGCAGCAGTGCCCGGCCCGGCCCGACGAGCCGGGCCAGCCGCTCGGCACCGCCCCACGCGGGCACGATGGCGAGCTTCGTCTGGTTGAAGCCGATGCGGATGTCGGCGGCGGCGACCCGGATGTCGGCGGCGACCGCGACCTCCGCGCCGCCCCCGAAGGCGTGCCCGTTGAGCGCGGCCACCACCGGTCCCGGGAAGGCGGCGATCCGGTCGCACAACGCCCGCATCCGCAGTGCCATCCCGGCCGCTTCCTTCTCGGTGCGCAGCCGCGCCAGCTCCTTCAGATCGCCGCCGGACACGAACGCCTTGTCGCCCGCACCGGTCAGCACGAGGGCGTTTGAACCCTCGGCCGCGTCCAGGGCCTTGTCCAGTTCGCCCATGGTGGCCGGGTCGATGGCGTTGCGGGCGTGCGGGCGGTCGATGGTGACGACGGCCAGGCCGTCCTCGATCTCCAGGTCAACCATGCGTGGCCTTCCGGTCGAACGGGCGGGTGCGGATGGTCCGGCGGGTGCCAATGGCTCGGCGCGTGCCGATGTCTCGGCGGGTGTCAGTCCTCGTAGACGACGGTCACCTCGGCGGTCGTGGGTTCGGCCTGGCAGGTGAGCACATAGCCCTCGGCGATCTCGTCCGGTTCCAGGGCGTTGTTCACGCGCATCTTGGCCTCGCCGTCGGTCAGCCGTGCCATACAGGTGGCGCAGTCCCCGGACTCGCAGGAGAAGGGCGGGGTGAATCCGGCTCGGCGCGCGCTCTGCAGCAGGGTCTCGCCCGCGCGTTGCGGCACGGTACGGCGCTGTCCCCGCAGGTCGACGGTGACGGTGCCGGGGACGGGCTCGGCCGATGCCTCGGTGGCAGCCACCGGCGTGAACCGCTCGACGAAGATCCGCTCTGTGGGTGTCCCCGCCGCGAGCAGGGTGCTCTCGACCAGTGCCATGAACGGCTCCGGCCCGCAGATGTAGTGATCCGCGTCGCCGTCGGCGAGGCCGCGTACCGCCTCCGCGCCCACCAGTCCGTCCCGTTCGTCGAGGTGGTCGTGGAGGCGGAGCCGGCCGGGATGGTGAGCGGCGAGGGCGTCGATTGCCCCGCGGAAGATGGCCGAGCCCTCGCTCTGATGGGCTGTCAGAAGTCCGATCGTGCGCGGTGTCGTGGCGAGTGCGCTCTTGACGAGGGAGAACACCGGCGTGATCCCGCTCCCGCCGGCGTAACCGACCAACGGCCGGCCCGTCGCGTCCCCGTGCAGGCAGAAGGAGCCGCCGGGCCGGGTGGCCTCAAGAGTGTCTCCCGGTCGCAAGTTGGTGTGCATCCAGCCGGAGACCAGCCCGCCCGGCACTCGCTTGACCGTCACGCACAGCTCGCCGTCGGTGTCGGGCGAGGACGACATCGAGTAACTGCGCAGTGTTCCGCACACCTTGAAGGTCAGGAACTGCCCCGCCCGGTAGGGGAACGACGCGTCGAGGGCGAAGGTGCGTGTGTCCGGCGTCTCGTCGACGATCCGGGTGATCCGCACCGGATGGAAGCCGTGATCCCGTGCCATGTATGGAACTTACCTTCTCGCTATGGGAGAGTGCAATTCTCCTACAGGTGCAATGGTGACCGTGATGAGGAGGACTCCTGCCATGACGACGACTTCTCCCGGTGCTCTGCGGCCGTTGCCGCCCGGACTGTCCGCGCGTTACGAGGCCGAGGGCTGGTGGACCCGCGAGACCCTCGGTGAGCTGCTCACCGTCGGCCTGGCCGCAGCAGGGGACGTGGGGTTCCGCGTGCACTCCGAGGTGCGGCCGTGGGCCGGGACCTTCGCCGACGTGGAGCGGGTGGCGCGGCGGCTCGCCGCCGGGCTGCGGGCGCGCGGGGTCGGCCCCGGCGACGCGGTCGCCATGCAGCTGCCCAACTGGATGGAAGCCGCCGCAGTGTTCTGGGCCTGCGCTTTCCTTGGCGCGGTGGTCGTGCCGGTCGTCCATTTCTACGGGCCGAAGGAGGTCGATTACATCCTCGGCGCGACCCGCCCCAAGGTCTTCTTCGCGGCCGCGCGCTTCGGCCGGACCGAGTTCCGTCCAGAGCCGTACAAGGACGTCCCGGTCCTCGGCGTCGTCGGCCGCGACTTCGACGCACTGCTGGCGGCCGAACCCCTGGCCGGCGTACTCCCCGTCGACCCGGACGCGCCCGCGCTCGTCGCCTTCACCTCGGGCACCACCCGGGACCCCAAGGGCGTGATCCACAGCCACCGGACCCTGGGCTACGAGACGCGCCAACTGGCCGCGAGCTACCCGCCCGACCGGGGACGGCAGTTCACCGTGGCGCCGGTCGGCCACTTCATCGGCATGATCAACGCCTTCCTCATCCCCGTCCTCGACGGCTCCCCGGTCGACCTCGGGGACGTCTGGAACCCCGCCCAGGCGCTCGCGCTCATGCGGGCCGAGGGGCTCACGGTCGGCGGGGGAGCCACGTACTACATGACGAGCCTGCTCGACCACCCCGACTGCACGCCCGAGCACATCGCACACCTCAAGTACGCCGGTCTGGGCGGCGCTTCGGTCGCCTCCGCCGTGACGACCCGGCTGGAGTCCCTGGGCATCGGCGTCTTCCGGGCCTACGGCTCCACCGAGCATCCGTCCGTGACCTGCACCCCCTACGACGGCCCGGCCGTCAAGCGGCTGCACACCGACGGACTCCCGCTGCCCGGCGTGGAGTTGAGGCTCGCCGAGGACGGCGAGATCCTCACCCGCGGCCCCGACCTCTGCCTCGGCTACACCGACCCCGCCCTGACCGCCGCCGCCTTCGACGCGGACGGCTGGTACCGCACCGGCGACATCGGCGTGCTCGACGCCGACGGATACCTGACCGTCACCGACCGCAAGGCCGACGTCATCATCCGCGGCGGCGAGAACATCAGCGCCCTGGAGGTCGAGGACGTCCTGCTCGGCCTGCCCGGGGTGGCCGAAGCCGCCGTGGTCGCCGTCCCGGACCCGCGCCTGGGGGAGCGGGCCGCTGCCGTCCTGCGCATGCGTCCCGGCTGGTCCGCGCCGGTCCTGGCCGAGGTGCGGGTGCACTTCCAGCGGTCCGGACTGGCCCGGCAGAAGTGGCCCGAGGAGATCCGCACGGTCGACGACTTCCCGCGTACACCGAGCGGGAAGGTGAAGAAGTTCGAGCTCCGCCGGAACATTGCCACTGCCGCACAGTGAGAATACGATTCTCAAGATTGGTGAAGGAGGATCTCATGCCCTCTCGCGCGCTCGCGTATCCGCTCTTCGACGCGGACAACCACCTCTACGAGACGCAGGAAGCGCTCACGAAGTACCTGCCCAAGGAGTACGACGGGGCCATCGAGTACGTGACCGTCCGGGGCCGCACGAAGATCGCGATCCGTGGGCAGATCAGCGAGTACATCCCCAACCCCACCTTCGACGTGGTCGCCCGACCGGGGGCCATGGAGGAGTACTTCAAGGTCGGCAACCCGACCGGCAAGACCCGGCGGGAGATATTCGGCGAGCCGATGCGCTCCGTGCCCGCCTTCCGTGAACCGGCCCCGCGCCTGGAGCTCATGGACGAGCTCGGCATCCAGCGCAGCCTGATGTTCCCGACGCTCGCGAGCCTCATCGAGGAGCGCATGAAGGACGACCCGGAGCTGATCCACACGGTCATCCACGCACTCAACGAATGGCTGCACGACACCTGGTCCTTCACCTACAAGGACCGCATCTTCACGGTGCCCGTCATCACCCTCCCGATCGTCGAGAGGGCGGTCGAGGAACTGAACTGGGTGGTGGAGCGCGGCGCCCGCGCCATCCTGGTCCGGCCGGCGCCCGTGCCCGGCTTCGGTGCCACGCGCTCGTTCGCGCTGCCGGAGTTCGACCCGTTCTGGAAGCGGGTCGTCGAGACCGGCGTGCTGGTCGCCTTCCACTCCTCCGACAGCGGCTACGCCCGCTACGCCAACGACTGGGAGGGCAACCAGCGTGAGTTCCTGCCGTTCAAGCCCAACGCGTTCCGCCAGGTCATCGAGTGGCGGCCGATCGAGGACGCGGTCTCGTCGCTGATCTGCCACGGCACGCTCTCCCGCTTCCCGGAGCTGAAGGTCGCCGTCATCGAGAACGGCGCCTCCTGGGTGGAACCGCTGCTCGGCCGACTGGCGGACGTGCACAAGAAGATGCCCCACGAGTTCCACGAGGACCCCGTCGAGGTCTTCAGGCGGAACATCCACATCAGCCCGTTCTGGGAGGAGGACATGGCCCGGCTCGGCGACCTCATCGGCATCGAACGCGTCCTGTTCGGCTCCGACTACCCCCACCCGGAGGGCCTTGCCGACCCGGTCACCTACGTCGACCACCTGGCCAGGCTGACCGAGGCCGACAAGGCCAGGGTCATGGGCGGCAACCTGGCCCGGCTGATCGACGCATGACCGCGACGGTGCCGTGGCGCAGCATCCCCGAACTGGTGCGCAGCGCCGCCGACCGGTTCGGGGACGCGGAGGCCCTGGTCGACGGCGACCTGCGGCTCACCTTCACCGACTTCGCCGATCAAGTCCGGCGCACTGCCGGGGCGTTCGCCTCGGTGGGCGTCCGGCCCGGCGACCGGGTCGCGGTGTGGGCGCCGAACTCGGCCGAGTGGGCGATCGCCGCGTTCGGCGCGCTCACCGCGGGAGCCGTGCTGGTCCCGGTGAACACCCGGTTCCGGGACGAGGAGGCCCACGACATCGTCGTCCGTAGCGGCGCCAAGGCGCTGTGCGTCCAGAACGGCTTCCTGGACCGGGAGTTCGCCGGACCACCCGGGGTCCCCGTCGTCGACCTGCGGGCGGACGGATTCCTCGGCTCCGGGGAACCGCTGGAACGCGAGGTCGGCGAGGACGACGTCGCGGACATCATCTTCACCTCCGGCACGACCGGCCGCCCCAAAGGCGTGATGACGACGCACGGCCAGACCCTCCGCCTGTACGCCGAATGGTGCGAGCTGGCCCGACTACGCCAAGGCGACCGCTACTTGATCGTCAACCCGTTCTTCCACATCTTCGGATACAAGGCGGGTCTGGTCGCCTCCATGATCCGGGGCGCGACCGTGCTCCCCGTCGCCGTCTTCGACGTGGAGCACGTCCTGGAGCTGGTGGCGCGGGAACGGGTCACGATCCTGCCGGGACCGCCGACGCTCTACCACTCCCTCCTCCAGGCGGGTGAGAAGCACGACCTGTCGTCGCTGCGGGTCGCGGTGACCGGCTCCGCCGACATCCCCGTCGAACTGGTCCGCCGTATCACCACCGAACTGCCCTTCACCCACCTCATGACCGGCTACGGCCTCACCGAGGCCGGCACCGTCACCGCGTCCCGGCCCGGCGACCCGTACGAGGCCGTCGCCACCACCGTGGGCAAGCCTTGCGAGGGCTTCGAGGTGCGCCTGGGCGAGGACAGGGAGGTCCTCGTGCGCGGCTACGCCGTCATGCTCGGCTACCTCGACGACCCCGAGGCCACCGCCGAGACCGTCGACCCCGACGGCTGGCTGCACACCGGCGACCTGGGCGAGATGGACGGTGACGGGCGGCTGAGGATCGTCGGACGCAAGAAGGACATGTTCATCGTGGGCGGCTTCAACGCCTACCCGGCCGAGATCGAGGGCTTCCTGCTCCGGCACCCGGCCGTCGCCCAGGCCGCGGTCATCGGCGTGCCGGACGCACGCATGGGCCAGGTCGGCAAGGCGTTCGTGGTGCCCCGCGGCACGGTGACGGAGGCCGAGCTGATCGCCTGGGCCAGGGAGCGGATGGCGGGCTTCAAGGTGCCCCGGCAGGTCGAGTTCCGCACGGAGCTGCCGCTGAACGCCACCGGCAAGGTGATGAAGGACCAGCTGTCATGACCGACGACCCCCGCACCGCGTCCGGCATCCCCCTCGAGCCGGTCTACGGCCCCGCCGACCTGCGCGCCGAACCCCCGGACCCCGGCACGTTCCCCTTCACCCGCGGCAACTACCCGACCGGCTACCGGGGCCGCACCTGGACCCTGCGCCAGTACTCCGGCTTCGGCACCCCCGAGGAGTCCAACCGCCGCTACCGCTACCTCCTCGACCAGGGCGGCACCGGCCTGTCGGTCGCGCTCGACCTGCCCACCCAGTGCGGCTACGACTCCGACGACCCGGAGTACACGGACGAGGTCGGCCGCGTCGGAGTCGCCCTCGACACCCTCGCCGATGCCGAGATCCTCTTCGACGGCATTCCGCTGGACCGGATCAGCACCAGCTTCACCATCAACGGCACGGCGGCCGTCCTGCTCGCCTTCTACGTCGCAGCCGCCGAGAAGCGCGGCATCCCGCGCGCCAGGCTGACCGGCACCATCCAGAACGACATCCTGAAGGAGTACGCCTCGCGCGGCACCTGGATCTGGCCGCCCGAGCCGTCGCTCAGGCTCATCGCCGACACCATCGAGTTCTGCGCCGCCGAGGTGCCCCGCTTCAACGCGATCTCGGTCGCGGGAGCGCACTTCCGGGACGCGGGCGCCAACGCCGTGCAGGAGATGGCGTTCACGCTCGCGGACGGAGTGACGTACTGCGAAACGGTGCTGGCGCGCGGCCGCATGACCATCGACGAGTTCGCCCCGCAGATCTCCTTCTTCTTCTACACGCACGGCGACTTCTTCGAGGAGATCGCCAAGTACCGTGCGGGGCGCAGGCGGTGGGCGACGATCGTGCGTGAGCGGTTCGGCGCGCGGACCGACAAGGCGTGCATGTTCCGCTTCGGCTGCGTGGCCGGCGGGGCCTCGCTGTACGCGCCGCAGGCCCGCAACAACACCGTGCGCGTCGCCTACGAGGCCCTCGCCTCCGTGCTCGGCGGCGTGCAGTCGATGTTCACCGCCGCCTGGGACGAGCCCTTCGCGCTGCCCAGCGAGGAGTCGGCCACGCTCGCCCTGCGCACCCAGCAGATCCTCGCCCATGAGACGGGGGTGGCCCGGGTGGCCGACCCGCTGGGCGGGTCGTACTTCGTGGAGGCGCTCACCGACGCCACGGAGGAGCGGATCGCCGCGATCATGGCCGATCTGGAGGCGCACGGCGGAATGGTCCGCTGCATCGAGGACGGCTACCTCCAGGGGCTGATCGCCGACGAGGCCTGGCGGCTGCACCAGGAGGTCGACTCCGGGCGACGGCCGGTCGTCGGCGTCAACCGCTTCACCGCCGAGGAGCCCCCGCCCGACCTGGCCACCTACGAACTCGACGCCGAGGGACGGGAACGGCAGCTGAAACGGCTCGCCCAGGTCAAGGCCGAGCGCAGCGCCACCGAGGTGCGAACCCGTCTCGCCGAGCTGAGACGCGCCGCCGAAGGAGACACCAACCTCATGGATCCCTTGATCGCCTGCGCCAACGCCTACTGCACGGTCGGCGAGACGGCCGGAGCCCTGCGCGAGGTGTGGGGCGAGTTCCGGCAGCCGGTGGTGTTCTGATGACCGGGCCGGTGCGGATCCTCGTCGCAAAGCCCGGGCTCGACGGGCACGACCGCGGGGCCAAGCTGGTGGCGCGCGGGCTGCGCGACGCCGGGTTCGAGGTGGTGTTCACGGGCATCCGGTGGCGGGTGGCGGACATCGTCGCCACCGCCGTCCAGGAGGACGTGGCCGTGGTCGGCCTGTCGATCCTCTCCGGCGCCCATGTCACGCTGACCCGCCGCACGGTCGGCGGACTGCGCGCGGCGGGCGCGCACGACATCCCCGTCGTGGTCGGCGGCACGATCCCGGCCGCCGACGTGGCGCTGCTGCGGGAGGCCGGCGCGGCGGCCGTGTTTCCCACCGGCACCCCACTGCCCGCCATCGTCGCGGACATCCGCGCCCTGACCGCCCGGGAGGGCTGACATGCGAGTCGGAGTGATGAGCGGCCCCGAGCGGGGCGACGCGGTGCACAAGGCGGCGCGCATGGCCGACGACGCCCGCTGGGCCGAGGAGGCCGGCTTCGACACCGTGTGGGTGCCGCAGGTGCCCACCGACTTCGATGCCCTGACCGCAGTCTCCCTGATGGGGCAGGCCACCTCGCGCATCGAGCTGGGCACGGCGGTCGTCCCGGTGCACGCCCAGCACCCGGTCGCCCTGGCCCGGCAGGCGATCTCAGCCCAGGCGGCGGCCGGGGGGCGGCTCGCCCTCGGCGTGGGCGCCTCCCACCACTGGATCGTCCGCGACATGCTCGGCATTCCGTACGAGAAGCCGGCCGCGTACACCCGCGCCTACCTCGAAGTCCTCAACGCGGCTGTCAGCGGCGCGAGTTCGGTGGACGTCGAGAACGACGTCTTCCGTGTGCACAATCCGCTCACCCTCGCCCCGGGCGCCCCGCTGCCGGTCCTGGTCGCCGCCCTCGGCCCGTTGATGCTGCGCATCGCGGGCGAGTACACCGACGGCACCGTCCTGTGGATGGCGGACGAACGGGCCGTGGCCGAGCACGTCGTGCCGACCCTCACCAAGGCGGCGGAGGCGGCCGGGCGGCCGGCCCCGCGCGTCGTCGCGGGCATCCCGGTCTGCCTCTGCGCGCCGCACGAGGTGGACACGGCCCGGGAGCGCGCCAACCGGATCCTCGGCGAGGCCGAGGTCTCGCCCAACTACCGACGGCTCCTGGAGTACGGCGACGCACGCGACGTCGGCGACCTGTGCGCGGCCGGCGACGAAGCGGCCATCGCGGCCCGCTTCCGGCGCTTCGCCGACGCGGGCGTGACCGACCTGTCCGTCCGCCTGCTGCCCATCGGCACCGGACGGGACGAACTGGTCGCCTCCAAGCTCCGCACCCGGGACACGGTCGCGGCCCTCGCCGCGGACTTCCGGTGACCGGAGGGCCGGGCCCGCTGGCGGCGCTGCGCGTCCTGGAGGTCGGGCACATCCTCGCCGGCCCCTACGCCACCATGCTGCTCGCCGACCTCGGGGCACGGGTCACGAAGGTGGAGCCGTCCGGCGGTGACCTGTCCCGGCAGGTGTCCGACGCCTACTTCGCCAGCCTCAACCGGGGCAAGCGCTCGGTCCGCCTGGACCTGACGACGCCCGGCGGGCAGGACCGATTGCACGACCTCGTGCGCGACTCGGACGCGCTGCTCGTCAACCTCAAGCCGTCCGCCATCCGCCGCTTCGGCCTCACCTACGACGCCCTGAGGCCCCACAACGAACGCCTCGTCTGCGTCGCCCTCACCGGCTGGGGCATGGACGCGGGCGACGAACCCGCCTTCGACTACGTCGTCCAGGCCGCCACCGGCATCGCCGCCCTCACCGGCGACCCGGACGGCCCGCCCCTGCTGCCCGGCTACTCCTCCGCCGACAACTCCGCCGGACTCGCCGCCGCGCTCGGCCTGCTGGCGCTGGTCGTCTCGGGGCGCGGCGGGCAGATCGAGGTCTCGCTGCGGGACGTGATGCTCTCCCAGCTCAACTACCACGCCTCGGCCTGGCTCAACGACGAGGTCGCCCCCCGCCGCCTGGGCGGCGCGCACGCCTACTACGTCCCCGCCCAGCTCTTCCCGACCGCCGACGGCCATCTGGCCCTGTTCATCACCCACGACGGCTTCTGGCGCACCTTCGCCGCCGAGGCAGGGATCGAGGGCTTCCCGACGATGGCCGAACGCGCGGCACGCCGCGACGAGGTGATCGCCGCGGTGACCAAGGCGCTGGCCGCCGACACCGCCGTCGGCTGGGAGGCCCGCCTGCGTCCGCTCCGCGTCCCCGCCGCGGCCGTCCGCACCCTTCCCGAGGCGCTGGTCCAGGCTCCGGACGCGGTGGTGGACGCGGGCGGCCTCCGGCTGGTCGGCAGCCCGTTCCGGGTCACCGGCTACGAGCCGTCGTACGGGCCGCCGCCGGGGCTGGGCGAACATGGCGGCGCCGGCGCGCCCTAAGCTGCCGCGGGATGGGCCATGATGCGCTGTCGATCGTCTGCGGCGCCATCGTGGCTGGTCGCGCCCACGTGGCGGCAGCCGCATATCCAATACAGCCCCGCGCCCCTTCAGGGCGCGGCCGAACCGCACCGGACTTCAACGAAGCTCCCTGAACGTCACGGCATCCCCCCATCCACCCGCAGTGTCGCCCCGCTGGTGTACGAGGACGCGTCCGACATCAGGTAGAGGGCGGCGCCCACCACCTCGCGCGGGTCCCCGATGCGGCGCAGGGCGTGTCCGCGCACTCCCTCGGCGAGCTGCTCCGGGTCCTGCTGCCAGCCCCGGGTGGCCCAGGTGTCGAACGGGCCGCACATCAGCGTGTTGACCCGCACCGCCGGACCGAGCGCCTGCGCCAGCCCCGCGCTCACCGCGTTGAGCCCCGCCTTGGCCGCCGCGTACGGCACGATCGCGGGGCGCGGCCGGACCGAGCCGGTGGAGCTGACGTTGACGATCGTGCCGCCCCCGGCCTCGGACATCCGTACTCCCGCCAGCACGGACAGGCGGAACGGGCCCTTCAGGTTGAGGCCCAGCACCGCGTCGAACATCTTCTCCGTGACGTCGGCCAGATCCTCGTAGACGGGAGACATCCCGGCGTTGTTGACCAGCGCGTCGAGCCTGCCGAAGCGCGCGTAGACCGCGTCGACCAGGCCGGGCAGCTCGTCCCAGCGGCCCACGTGGACGGCGTACGGAAGAGCCGCACGCCCCGTCTCCTTCTCGATCTCGGTGCTCAAGGCGGCGCAGGCGTCGTACTTCCGGCTGGCGACGACGACGTCCGCGCCGCAGCGGGCCGCCCCGAACGCCATGGCCCGCCCCAGTCCCCGGCTGCCGCCGGTCACGAGGACCACCCTGCCGGAGAGGTCGAACAGCTCGTCCGCGTAGCCCATGTCCGCCTCCTGGAGCGTTCTCGTTTGTGAGAGTAGCGTTCTCCAGTATGCAGAATAGCATTCGGGACCGCGACGCCCAGGCGCTGTTGGACGCCGGACTGGCCCTGATGGTGTCGGGTGGTGGGCGCCGGCCCCGGGTGGCCGACATCGTGGCCGCCGCGGGGCTGTCGAACGACGCCTTCTACCGCTCGTTCGCGAGCAAGGACGCCCTGGTCGAGGCCATCGTCGAGCGCGGGGCGCGCACGCTCGTGGGATATGTCCGGCACCGGATCGCGCGGGCGGCCGGGCGCGGTCCGGAGGCCCGGTTGCGGGCGGGGTTCGAAGCGGTCGTACGGCAGGCGGCCGACGTGACCCTGGCCCGGCAGACCCGGGCCGTCCTGGCCAACGCCACCGGACACGCTCCCCGGGCCTCGCACGTCACCGTCGCGCTGGTGGACGCCCTCGCCGCGCTGTTCGCCCAGCCTGCCGCCGAGTTGGGGTCCGGCGACCCGATGCGCTCCGCCCGCACCGCGGCCGGTGCGGTCGTCGCCGCCCTGCAGTACTGGCTGTTCACCGAGGAGGTACCCGGACGCGCGGAGACCGAGCACCTGGTCGGGTTCCTGCTCGCGGGCGTACGGGCTCCCGATCCCCGCAGAGGGTAAGTCCCGTCGCTGGACGCGAGAATGCCGTTCTGTTAATTTCAGAACGCCATTCTGAAGGAAGGTGGATGCGTCATGTGGGACTTCAGTACCGACGCCGCGTTCCAGGAGAGGCTCGACTGGGCTGCGGGGTTCGTCCGTGCGGAGATCGAGCCGCTCGACGTGCTGTTCCCGGGCAACGCCGAGCCCTACGACCGCGACAGCGAGGTCTTCCGGGAAGTGGTCCGCCCGCTGCAGCGGCAGGTGCGCGAGCAGGGGCTGTGGGCGGCCCATCTGCCGCCCTCGCTCGGCGGCATGGGCATGGGGCAGGTGGGCCTCGGACTGCTCAACGAGATCCTGGGCCGGTCCAGCTGGGCGCCGATGGTGTTCGGCACCCAGGCCCCCGACTCCGGCAACGCCGAGATCCTGGCCCACTACGCCACCGAGGAACAGCGCAAGGAGTACCTGGAGCCGCTGCTCGACGGGCGGATCGTGTCCACCTTCGCGATGACCGAGCCGACCGGCGGCGCGGACCCCGGCGGCTTCACCTGCCAGGCCGTCCGCGACGGCGAGGAGTGGGTGATCGACGGGGAGAAGTGGTTCGCCTCCAACTACCCCCATGCGGCCTTCGTCATCGCCATGGTGGTGACCGACCCCGACGTGCCCGTGCACAAGGGCGCGTCCATGATCCTGGTCCCGGCCGGCACGCCCGGCATGGAGATGGTGCGCGGCACGGGCATGGCCGGCGAGCCGCTCGGCGAGGGCGTCCATGCCTACCTGCGGTTCACCGACTGCCGGGTGCCGGCCGCGAACCTGCTCGGCGAGCCCGGCTCCGGGTTCCTCATCGCGCAGACCCGCCTCGGCGGCGGCCGGCTGCATCACGCGATGCGCTCGGTAGGCCAGTGCCGGCGCGCCCTGGAGATGATGACCGAGCGCATCGTCTCCCGGCGCACCCGCGGCGGCCCGCTCTCCGACCAGCAGGCCGTACGCCACCAACTCGCCGACACCTGGGTGCAGATCGAGCAGTTCCGCCTCCAGGTCCTGCACGCCGCCTGGCAGACGGACCGGGCGGCCGGGACCGGCGACCCGGCCGACGCCCGCCGGGCCCGGCTGCACGTCTCCGGCGTCAAGGTCGCCACCCCCAAGGTCCTCGTCGACGTCGCCTACCGGGCCCTGCACCTGCACGGCGCGCTCGGCGTCTCCAACGAGCTGCCCCTGGCGAAGATGTGGAACTCGGGGCCCACCCTCGGTGTCGCCGACGGACCCACCGAGGCCCACCAGGACGTCATCGCCCGGCTGTTGCTGAAGGACGCCACCCCGGCGGACGACCAGCTGTTCGGCTCGGCCCATCTGCCCACCCGGCTGGCCGCGGCCCGCGCGAAGTACGCGGACCGCCTGAGCGAGACGGCGGTGACCCGGTGAGCACCCAGGAAACGCCCGGCGCCGACGACACACCGGCCGACCTCGACCGCCTCAACTCCTGGTCCGGCCTCCCCGAGCTGCCCGGCGACGGCCCCGTCACCGCACTCGAACCGCTCACCGGCGGCGCGCAGAACCTCCTGTTCGTCCTGCGCCGGGCCGACGGCACCGAGCTAGTGCTGCGCCGGCCCGGCCGGCACCTGAAGGCCGGCGCCTCCGACGCCTTCCGCCGCGAGAGCCGGGTCCTGGGCGCCCTCGCCTCGACCGACGTGCCGCACCCCCGCCTGTACGCGAGCGTGCAGGACGAGGCGGTGTTCGGCGCGCCCTTCTCCGTCCTGGAGAAGATCGACGGCTTCATGCCCCGGGGGCAGCTGCCCGGCCGGTACGGCGAGGACCCCGAGTGGCGGCGCGCGGTCTCCTTCGCCCTCGTCGAAGGCGCCGCGCGGCTGGCCGCGGTGGACCCCGACGCACACGGCCTGGCCGACCTCGGGCGTCCGGAGGGCTGGCTGGAGCGGCAGACCCCCAAGTACCTGAAGTTGCTGCACGGTTACCGTGCCGACCCGGCCTATGCGGAGAGTGAGAACCCGCACGTGGACGCGGTGGCCGACTGGCTGGTCGCGCACGCGCCGAAGCAGGGTGCGACCGGGATCGTCCATGGGGACCTGCAGTTCGCCAACGTCATGTTCGCCCACGACGCCCCGCGCCTTGCCGCCATCGTCGACTGGGAGATGGCCTCCCTGGGGGACCCGCTGCTCGACCTCGCCTGGATCCTCACGGCCTGGCGGGAGCCCGGCGACCCGCCCGGCAGCTCGCCGCAACTCCAGCCCTGGGACGGTGTGCCCTCCCGCGCCGAGCTCGTCGCGTACTACGCCGAGCGGACCGGCCGGGACGTGTCCGCGTTCCGGTGGTACCAGGTGCTGGCCTGTTTCCGGCTTGCCGCGCTGCTGGAGGGCAGTCATGCGCGTGCGCTTGCGGGGAAGCTGAACCGGAGGATGGGTGAGGCGTTCCACGCCTACGCGGGTTGGTTGTGGGAGAAGGCCCGGCAGGAGATGGCGGGTGATTGATGTCGTTCGGCCGCGGCGCCGTCGTGGCTGGTCGCGCCCACGCGGCGGTAGCCGCACATCGATACGGCCCCGCGCCCCTTTGGGGGCGCGCTGTTCGGCACGCTACTTGGGAGGGAACCGCAACGCCCCGTCCAGGCGGACCACTTCGCCGTTGAGGTAGCCGTTCTCGCACAGGTGCTGGACCAGGGCCGCGAACTCCTCCGGGCGGCCCATCCGGCGCGGGTGGGGCACCTGCGGGCCCCAGTACGCCTCCAGCTGGTCGGCGGCCTTGCCGTACGCGGGGGTGAGGACCGTGCCGGGTGCGATCGACACGACCCGGATGCCCAGCGGTGACAGATCACGGGCGGCCACCAGGGTCATCGCGCTCACCCCGCCCTTCGCGGCGGCGTACGGCAGCTGGCCGATCTGGCCCTCGTACGCCGCTATGGACGACGTCGTCACGATCACACCGCGCTCGCCGTCCTCCCCGGCGGGCGCGGTGCGGGCGATGGCCGCGGCGGCCAGGCGCATGACGTTGAACACCCCGGTCAGATAGACGTCGACCGTGCTGCGGAACCCGGCGAGATCCAGCGGCGCCCCGTCCCTGCCGACGAGCCGTCCGCCGTGCGCGGGCCCGCCGTGACAGTCCACCGCCGCGCGGAACTCGCCTTCCTGCGAGGCGACTTCGACCGCCGATGCCAGCGACTCCTCGTCGGTGGCGTCCGCGCGCACGTACCGTACCCCCAGCTCCTCCTGGAGGGCCTTGCCCTTGTCGTCGGCCAGGTCGGCGACCACGACCCGCGCGCCCGCCGCGTGCAGTCGTCGTACCGTCGCCTCGCCCAGTCCGCCCGTGCCGCCGACCACCAGGGCCGAGGAACCCTCGATGAGCATCGCCGTTCCCCTCTCTTGCGAGTAAGGCTCTGAGTGTATGAGAATGCCATTCTCATGAACATAGCCGTGATCCTGGAAATGGCCGCCTCCGCGGGAGACCGGCCGGCCGTCACCGAGGGCGGCCGTTCGCTCTCCGCCGCCGAACTCCAGCGCCTCGCGCGTCATGCGGCCGACCGCTTCCGAGACCGCCCCGCGGTCCTGTACCTCGGCGTGAACCACCTCGCCCACCCTGTCGCCCTGTTCGGCGCGGCTCTGGCCGGCGTCCCCTTCATCCCCCTCAACTACCGCCTGGGAGCGGAGCAGTTGGCTGCCCTGCTGGAGCGGCATCCGGGCGCGGTCGTGCTGCGCCCCGGCGACCTGGACGCCCTCCTCGCTCCCTCCGGGGAAGCCGAGTGGCGGCCGATCCCCGACGACCGGGAAGCCACCGCCGTCACCCTCTACACCAGCGGCACCACCGCCGCCCCCAAGGCGGCACTGCTGCGCCACCGCCACCTGCTCGCCTACGTCTTCAACACCCAGGACTTCGGCTCGGCCGAGGCCGACGACGCCACCCTGGTGGCCCTCCCGCCGTACCACGTCGCCGGGTTGATGAACCTGCTGACGAACCTCTACGCGGGCCGCCGGATCGTCTACCAGGCCTCCTTCGAGGCCGCGGACTGGCTGGCGACGGTACGGAGCGAGCGCGTCACCCACGCCATGCTGGTGCCGACCATGCTCGCCCGCATCACCGCCGAGCTCGGCGAGAACCAGGCCGGGACGCCCGCCCTGCGCAGCCTCGCCTACGGCGGTGCGCGCACCCCGCGCCCGGTGGTGGAGCGGGCGCTGCGGCAGTTCCCGGAGACCGGCTTCGTCAACGCGTACGGTCTGACCGAGACCGCGTCCTCCATCTGCGTCCTCGGCCCCGACGACCACTGGCAGGCCCTGGTCGCCGAGGACCCGGCCGTCCGGGCCCGGCTCGGTTCCGCCGGCCGCCCGCTGCCCGGGATCGAGGTCGAGGTCCGGGACGAGGACGGCAAGGCGCTCGAACCGGGGGCGACCGGGCTTGTCTTCGTGCGCGGCGAGCAGATCTCCGGGGAGTATGCCGGCGCCCGCGCGCTGGACGACCACGGCTGGTTCGCCACCCGCGACCGGGGCCGGCTCGACGAGGCGGGCTACCTGTTCGTCGAGGGGCGCGCGGACGACACGATCATCCGCGGCGGCGAGAACATCGCTCCCGCCGAGATCGAGGACGTACTCCTTCAGTATCCCGGGGTGCGGGAGGCCGCCGTGCTCGGGGTCGCCGACCCGGAGTGGGGACAGCGGCTGGTGGCCGTCCTGGTCGGCTCCGGCGACCCGGAGGACATCAGGGCCTTCGCCCGCCGCCACCTGCGTTCCTCGAAGACGCCCGACCTCGTCGTCTTCCGTCCCGAACTGCCCCGCACCGCCACCGGCAAGCTCCTGCGCCGGACCCTCGTCGCCGAACTGGAGGAGACCGCCGATGCCTGAGGCTGTCATCGTCACCGCTCTGCGCACCCCGATCGGCACCGCGTTCAAAGGCACCCTGCGCAGCACCACCGCGTACGACCTGGCGGACCGCATCGTCCTGGCGACCGCGGAGGGACTCGACCCCGCGCTCGTCGATGACGTGGTGCTCGCCGAGTCCCACTACGGCGGCGGGGTCGTCGCCCGGCACGCGGCTCTCACCGCCGGACTGCCGCGGGTCCCCGGCCTCGCCCTGAACCGGCACTGCGCCGCCGGACTCGCCGCCGTGCAGACCGCCGCGGCCTCGATCCGGGCCGGCATGGACCGACTCGTCGTCGCCGGTGGTGTCAACTCCACCTCCACCGCACCCACGTTGTCCTTCCAGGACGCCGAACGCTGGGTGCCGCCCACGCATCCCGACCGCCCCGACGCGCCCAACCTCGACATGTCGATCACGGTGGGCTGGAACACCGCCGTGCAGGAGGGCATCGGGCGCGAGGAGATGGACGCGTGGGCGCTGCGCTCGCACCGCAACGCCGTACGCGCCCAGGACGAGGGTCGCTTCAAGAGCGAGCTCGTGGCCGTGGAGACACCCTACGGCTCCTTCGAGGCCGACGAGCACCCGCGCCGGAACACGAGCGCGGAGCGGCTGGCCGCGCTCAAACCACTCCACCCCGAGATCGAGGGGTTCTCGATCACCGCCGGGAACGCCTGCGGCGCGAACGACGCGGCCGCGGCCGTCGTGGTCGCCGACGAGGCGCTCGGGTTGCCCGCGCTGGCCCGGGTGCGTTCCTGGGCCTCCGTCGCCCTGGACCCGGCCGAGACCGGGCTGACCCCTGTGCTCGCCATCCCCAAGGCGCTGGAGCGGGCCGGGATGTCGGTCCCCGACGTGGACCTCTTCGAGATCAACGAAGCCTTCGCCGTCGTACCGGTCGCCGTGATCCGCCGCCTCGGCCTCGACCCGGACGCGGTGAACGTCAACGGCAGCGGCTGCTCGCTCGGCCACCCCGTGGCCGCCACCGGGGCACGCATGGTCGTCAGCCTCGTCCACGAACTGCGCCGCCGGGGCGGGGGAGTGGGGGTGGCCGCGATGTGCGCGGGCGGCGGCATGGGGTCCGCCCTGGTCCTGGAGGTGCCCGCGCCCTGAACGGCCGGCGGCGGCCTAGCCGCCGAACCTCAGCAGCGCCTCCTGCGCGTAGGAGGCGAGCAGTGTCCCGTCCTCGGCGAGGACGTCGCCGCGTCCGAAGCACCGCCCGTGTGCGGCCAACGGGCTGTGCTGGCGCAGCAGCAGCCACCGCCCGGTGCTGAACGGGCGGTGGAACCAGACGGTGTGCGTGGTCACGGCAGAGGTGAACGCCCGTCCCGCGTCCGCCTGGGTGAGGCCTTCCAGGGGGCGCAGCGCGGTGCCGATCGGGGTGAGGTCGGTGGCGTAGGCGAGCAGCGCCGGGCCGAGATCCGGCGGCGCGGCCGGGATGCGCGTCCACAACTCGTAGGCGGGCGGTTCGCACTTCACGGTGTCGAGATCGGTGGCCGCCCGCGACTCCCAAGGCAGCAGGCCGAGTTCGACCGTGCGCTCCGGGCCGGGCAGCGCCGCCACCGGCTCGACCGTCTGCCGGTCCGGCCCCTCCTCCCACACATGCAGACTCGCGCTCGCCATCGCGACGACTCCGTGCTCCTGGCGGGCGGTGAGCCTCACGGTCGCGAAGGTACGGCCGTGCTGTGGCACATCGGCGTCGTAGCGCACGGGTTCCCCGGTGCGGCCCTCGCGCAGGAACTGCGTGTGCAGTGACTTCAGGGCCTTGCCGGGTGCGGCGAGACAGGCGGCGCGCGCGAACTGGGCGAGGAACTGGCCGCCGAACAGCCGCCGATACTGCAGCTCCTGCGAGCGGCCTTCGTAGGCCTCGGTACCTTGGGCGGTGAGGTCGAGGCAGCCCAGGAGGTCCTGCCAGAGATCCGTGGTCACGTGCTTCCTCACAGGTCGACGAGGCGGCGCGTCCGGCGGTCACGCAGCAGCAACGCGCCTGCCTCGCGGGTCAGTTCACGGGTCGAGCCGAGCAGTCCGTCGAGGACGAGAGCCCGTTTGACGTGCCGGTGCAGTGCGTGTTCGGCGGTGAAGCCGATGCCGCCGAGGGCCTGTTGGCAGTGGCGGGCGGTGGTGAGCACGGCCCGCCCGGCGGCGGCCTTGGCGAGCAGTGAGCCGGTGTCGTCCTCCGCGACGGCCAGGGTCGCCTCGGCTCCCTCCAGCGCCACGTAGGCCTCGGCGAGCCGGTGTCGCAGGGCTTGGAAGGAGGCGAGGGGACGCCCGAACTGCTGCCGGTCCATGACGTGTTGACGTGCGAGTGCCAGCATCGCGCGACCGGTGCCGAGCAGCCACCAGCCCAGCGCCCGCCGCCCGGCGGCCGGCGGGACGGCCTCGCCCGGTTCCACCCGGCTCAGCGGCAGCCCCGGATCGAGACCACTCGCCACCGGGGAGCCGACCCGCGCCCACTCCACCCACACTCCGCCCGCGTACGGCAGCGGCAGCGTCCCTCCGACGGGCCGCCCGGCCGCGCGCAGCACGACGTCGTTGAGGACGGCGGCCTGCGTCCCTGTCTCCCCGAGCAGCCGGAAGACCAGCGGGACGGCGGTGTACGGCTCCTCGGCGAGCATCTGCGGCCAGCCGAGGTCGGCGAGCGCGGAGTCGAGCCCGGCGCCGGGCTCGCTCGTCGTCATGGTCTTGCGCAGGGCCTCTTCCAGAAGTTCGCGTTCGGCGGTGTCCACTGCGTGTCACTCCCTTCCGAGGCCGAGCAGGCGGCGGGCGACGATGTTGCGCTGGATCTCCGCGGTGCCGCCGTAGATGGTGGCGGCCCGCGAGTACAGGTAGCCGGTGCGCCACGTGGCCTCCTCGGCCAGTTCGACCGTGCCCGGCAGGAGATCGCGCGCGGTGTCGAACAGCCGCTGCTCGGCGGTGGCCAGGAGAATCTTGTCGACCGACGTCTCCGGGCCGAGCCGTCCGCCCGCCGCCAGTCTCCGCTGGGTCGCGGCCGACCGGCAGCGCACGGTGTGCAGGTCGAGCCAGGCGGCGCCGAGGGCGTCGGCGTCCTGCCGGCAGTGGTCGGCGAGGAGCCGGTCCAGGGTGCCGTAGAGGTGGGCGACGCGGTGCCAGAAGCAGGTGGAGCGTTCGTGCGGCAGGAGGTCCATGGCCAGGCGCCAGCCGTCGCCGGGGGCGCCCAGCATGCGGTGTGCCGGTACCCGCACGTCGTCGAGGAAGACCTCGGCGAACTCGTCGACTCCGTGCATGGTGCGCAGCGGCCGTACGGTGATGCCGGGGCTGTCCATGTCGACGAGGAAGGCGCTGATGCCGGCGTGGCCGGGCCCCCCGGTGCGGGCCAGCAGGACACAGCGGGCCGCGTACTGGGCGAGGCTCGTCCACACCTTCTGGCCGGACACCACCCAGACGTCACCGTCGGGCACCGCCCGCGTGGACAGCGAGGCCAGGTCACTGCCCGAGCCCGGCTCCGAGAAACCCTGGCACCACTGCTCCCGGCCCGACAGCAGCCGCGGCACCAGCTCGGCGGCGAGCGCGGGCGACGCGTAGTCGACGACGGTCGGTACCAGCACCTCGACCATCGACCAGATCCCGGGTTCCGCCAGCGCCCGCGAGGCGACCTCCTCGCCGAGCACCGCGCGCAGGGTGCCGCTGCCGCCGAGCCCGCCGACCGCGCGCGGCCAGCCGTGTCGCATCCAGCCAGCCTCCCACAACGCCGCACGCACCCTGGCCAGTTGAGCGACCTGGGCATCAAGGGGGCCGTCGGAGGAGGCGTCGAGGGAGTCGTCGGGCGGGGGCGTCAGGTCGTTGTCGTCCAGCCAGGCGCGCAGACGCTGCCGGAACTCGTCGGTCCTCATGACCGGGTACGGTCGAAGGCGTGCGGGCGGCCCGAGTCGTGGTCTCCGCTGCGGCGGATGAAGGTCATCGCCCGGGTGCGCAGCCGCCAGCCGTCCGGGGTGCGGGCGTAGGTGTCGTCGTAGTAGCCGATGCGCATCCGGTGTTCGGAGTGTTCGACGAAGCAGAGCGGCTGGGTGCCGGTGGCGGTGTCGCCGGCCAGCTCGACCTCCGGTGCGCCGACCAGGAAGAGGCCCTTGGGGGCGGCGGCGACCAGCGCGGGGAACTCGTCCAGCGGGTAGGTGTCGCCGAACGCGCTGTAGCTGCCGTCCGGGGTGAAGACGCCGAGCACCCGGTCCACGTCCCCACGGGTCATGGCGACCGCGTACCGGGCGAGCAGCTGCTGGATCTCGATCAGGTCGTCGGTGGCGCTCAAGGGGCCTCCACGGTCACTCGGTGAGAACGTGATTCTCGGAATCGAGTATCACGCTTCCATGCGGACCCGGTGCCGTCAACGCCGATGCCGTGTGAAGCAACCTCCCCTTGTGCGAATGGTTGATTCTCCATAAACGAGAAGCTAGTTTCCAACCCATGGATCAGTTCCTGGCCTTCTCGGTGGTCGGCCTGAGCACCGCCGCCATCTACGCTGTGATCGGTAGCGGCCTGGTGCTCACCCACACCACGGCCGGGGTCTTCAACTTCGCCCACGGCGCGGCCGGAATGCTCGCGGCCTTCGCCTACTGGCAGCTCGCCGTCGGCTGGGGCTGGCCGGTACCGGTCGCCCTGGCCGTCGTGCTCCTCGTCCTCGCGCCCGCCTTCGGCCTGTTCGTCGAACGGGTCCTGATGCGCCCCGTGCAGGCCCTGGGCGAGGCCGAACGGCTCGTCATGACGGTCGCGTTGCTCGCCGGATGCATCGCGCTCGCCCGCTGGGTCTGGGATCCCGACACACCCCGTCCGCTCACCCCGTTCTTCGCCGGTGAGCGTGCCGTCCGGCTCGGCGCGGCCGTCGTCACCTGGCACCAGGCGATCACGATGGCGACCGCGCTCGCCATCGCCGCCGGCCTGTGGTTCGTCCTCCACCGCACGCGGGCCGGCACCGAGATGCGCGCCTCCGTCGACGACCGCGCCCTCGCCGGGCTGACCGGTGCCGACCCGCTGCGCGCCGGCCGGCTGGCCTGGGTGCTCGGCATCCAGCTCGCCGCCGTCGGCGGCATCCTCATCGCCCCCACCGTCGCGCTCGACGCGCAGCAGCTCTCCCTGCTCATCGTCAGCGCCTACACCGCCGCCGTCTTCGGGCGGCTGCGCAGCCTGCCCCTCACCTTCCTCGGCGCGGTCGTCGTCGGCCTGCTGGAGGCCTACCTCGCCGGCTACCTGCCGCAGAACGACTACCTGCCCGGCCTTCGCCTGGCCGCCCCCGCCCTGCTCCTCTTCCTGGCCCTGCTCGCCTTCCCGCACCGCCGGCTGCGCCGCCGCGACCGTACGGCGGTCCGCGTTCCGCTGCCGGGCAGGCGCGGCAGCCTGGTCTTCGCGGGCTGCGTGCTCGCGCTCGCGCTGCTCCTGGTCAGCGTGCTGACCGAGGACCAGGTCATCTCCTACGGCACGCTGTTCTCCCTCGGTGTGATCGCCCTGTCCTATGTGCCGCTCACCGGATACGCCGGGCAGGTCTCCCTCTGCCAGCTCTCCATCGCCGGGATCGGCGCGGTGGTCTG
Source organism: Streptomyces sp. NPDC058464 (assembly GCF_042721035.1). Lineage (NCBI taxonomy): Bacteria > Bacillati > Actinomycetota > Actinomycetes > Kitasatosporales > Streptomycetaceae > Streptomyces > Streptomyces sp. NPDC058464. The sequence continues at coordinate 64,009 of NZ_JBHXMA010000047.1, read as the reverse complement.
GGGCCACCTCGGCGCGCACGGCGAGCTGTGGGCGCTGCCGGTCGCCGTGCTGGTCGCCGCCGCCGTCGGCGCCCTGGTCGCACTGCCCGCGCTGCGCCTGTCGGGCATCTACCTGGCGCTCGGCACCGTCGCCTTCGCCACCGTTCTCGACCGGTGGATCTTCACCCTGCCGGCCTTCGACCTGCTGGGCGTGCACATCGCCCTGTTCGACCAGGGCTCGGTCTCCGTGACCGGCCCCGACCTGTTCGGCCTGCACCTCACCTCACCGGCCGAACTGCTCGTCCTCGCCGCCGTCTGCCTGGCCGTCACCTCGGTCGGGGTGGCCGCCCTGCGGCGGGGCCGTCACGGCCGCCGGCTGATCGCCCTGCGTGACAGCGAGGCCGCCTACGCCACCCTCGGGGGCCGCCTGCTGGTCGCCAAGGTCGCGGTCTTCGCTCTCTCCGCGGGCATCGCGGGACTGGGCGGTGCGCTCTACGGCATGCAGCTCCAGACCGTCACCGCCGACCGGTTCAACCTCGTCGCCGGACTGCCCGTCTTCCTGATCGCGGTCGTCGGCGGCCTGGGGTCGGTCGGCACCGGCCTGTTCACGGGGCTCGCGTACGTCGTACCCACGCAACTGCTGGGCGGGCTCGGTCCCTGGGCGCAGAACCTGTCGGCCCTCCTCATCGCCCTCGCGGGCATGGGTTTCGCGCACAGTCCGGGCGGTGTGATCGCACGGCTGCGGGCCGACTGGGCGCCGCTCGGCCGCGACCGGCTGCTGCTGCCCGCACTCCTCGGCGTGCTCGCGGTGTGCTGGGCGTCGGCCGCCCTCGTCCCGGACGGTGGTCCGCCGTCCCTGGCCGTCGCCCTGCTGGCGGCCGTGACACTGCGCGGCCGTGCCGCCGCACGCGAGGCCGCTCCAGTCGGGATCCCGCCGGAGTGGTGGGGCGTACGACGCCCATGGCGGCCGGAGGACGGGGAGGTGCTGAGCCGTGCCACCGCTGCTGCAGGCTGAGGGGATCACCGTCGCGTTCGGCGGCCGGCGGGCCCTGGACCGGGTGTCGCTGGCCGCCGAGGCGGGCCGGGTCACCGGTCTGATCGGCCCCAACGGAGCCGGGAAGAGCACACTGTTCGACACCGTCTCCGGGCTCCGCCGCCCGCGGACCGGCCGGGTGCGGCTGGACGGCCGTGACATCACCGGCGAGGGCCCCGCCCGCCGAGCACGGCGTGGCCTGTCCCGGACCTTCCAGCACCTCGAACTCTTCGGCCGGCTCTCCGTCCGCGACAACCTCCTCGTGGCCGCGGAACTCGGGCCCCGACGCAGCCACGCGGCCCGTACGGCGGACGAGGTCATGGAACGCCTCGGCCTGACCGACACGGCCCAGGCCCCGGCGGACGCCCTGCCCACCGGCATCGCCCGCCTCGTCGAGGTCGGCCGCGCCCTCGTCCAGAGCCCCCGCCTGCTGCTCCTCGACGAACCCGCGGCCGGGCAGGACGCCGAGGAGACCGAACTCTTCGCCGACCTGCTGCGCTCCCTGGCGGCCGAGGGCATGGCGGTCGTCCTGGTCGAACACGACATGAGCCTGGTCATGGCCGTCTGCGACGACGTGTACGTCCTCGACCTCGGTCGGGTCGTGGCGTGCGGCCCGCCGGCCGAGATCCAGCAGAACGAGACCGTCCTCGCGGCCTACCTGGGGGAGCCATGACCGTGCACGCCGGCCCGCTGCTGGAACTCCGCGGCGTCCGCGCCGCCTACCACGGCATCACCGTGCTGCACGGTGTGGATCTGACCGTCGCCGCGGGCCAGGTGGTGGCACTCCTGGGACCCAACGGCGCGGGCAAGACCACGGTCCTGAAGGTCGCCGCCGGGCTGCATCCTCCCGGCGCCGGGCACCTGCTGATGGGCGGCCGGGACGTCACCGGGATCCGCCCGGGCCGCCTGGCCCGCGCCGGGGTCTGCCTGATCCCGGAGGGCCGCGGCGTCTTCCCCAACCTCTCCGTCCGCGACAACCTGCTGATGATGACCTTCTGCGGCCGCGGCCGGGAGGAGATCGAGGAGACCGCATACGGCCGCTTCCCCGTCCTCGCCGCGCGCCGCACCCAGCAGGCGGGCACCCTCTCCGGCGGCGAGCAGCAGATGCTCGCCCTCGCCCGCGGCCTGGCCACCGACCCCGCCGTGCTCCTCCTCGACGAACTCTCCATGGGGCTCGCCCCGTTGGTCGTCGCCGAACTGTACGAACTCGTCGCCGGGATCGCCCGGCAGGGCGTCGCGGTGCTGGTCGTCGAGCAGTTCGCCGCCGCCGTACTGAAGATCGCCGACCATGCGGCCGTCCTGGTCCGTGGCCGGATCCAGTGGCAGGGGCACCCCGACAGCTCCCTGCAGGCCGAACTGTCCTCCTACTACCTGGGGAGCCCCACATGACGTCGACCCCCGTACCGGCCTCGCGGGCGGACCGGTTCGTCCGTGAACTCGCCGAACTGAAGATCCCCGACCCCGCGGCGGCCCGCGCCGGCCTCTGGCTCCGCCTCGGCGGACTGCTCATGACCGCGGGCCTCGTGCTCGGAGCCCTCGCCTTCCCCCTCGCCCACGCGACGGACAACGCGCTCGCGCAGGGCGACGCGCTCTCCCTCGGCCTCGGCGGCATCACGGCCGCGGTGGTGGGCGCCGCGCTCTTCCTCCGCTACTCGCTCACCGGCTTCCTGCGCTTCTGGCTCGTCCGGCAGTCCTACGACCTGGACCGGCTGGGGGAGCGCCTCGGCGATCCCGCCGTCGCCCCGAAGACGGTCGACTCACCCGCACGAGACGTCGACTCACCCGCACCAGAAGGAGAGCCACGCAATGGCGCTGCCCCCTCGCCCAGGTGACCAGCTCGCCTCCGCCACCTCCACCACCCGGGTGATCGTCATCCGGGCCCCGGCGAGTGAGGAGGTCCCGATCGAGTGCGGCGGCCTGCCGATGGTCCCGGCCCGGGACGCCCCCGCCGCACCGGCCGACGAAGAGCCGTCCGGCACGCTCATCGGAAAGCGCTACGTCGACGCCACCGACACCCTCGAACTCCTCTGCACCGCCTCCGGCGCAGGCCAACTGACCTACGGCGGACAGCCGTTGCACATCAAGGCGCCCAAGGCACTGCCCGCATCGGACTGACCCGAGCCCCAAGGAGCCCGCATGAACCGCGACGACATGATCCTCATCAGCGTCGACGACCACATCATCGAGCCGCCCGACCTGTTCGCGAACCACCTGCCGGACCGCTACAAGAAGGGCGCCCCGCGCCTGGTCCACCGCGAGGACGGCAGCGACGTGTGGCAGTTCCGGGACAACAGCGTGGGCAACGCCGCGCTCAACGCGGTCGCCGGCCGTCCCAAGGAGGAGTACGGCATGGACCCGCAGGGCCTCGACGAGATCAGGCCCGGCTGCTACGACGTCGACGAGCGGGTCGCCGACATGAACGCCGGCGGTGTCCTCGCCCAGATGAACTTCCCCTCCTTCCCCGGCTTCTCGGCCCGGCTGTTCGCCACCGAGGACTCCGACTTCTCGCTCGCCCTGGTCCGCGCCTACAACGACTGGCACATCGACGAGTGGTGCGCCGCCCATCCCGGCCGGTTCATCCCGATGGCCCTGCCGGCCATCTGGGACGCCGAACTGTGCGCCGAGGAGATCCGCCGGGTCGCCGAGAAGGGCTGCCACTCGCTCACCTTCCCCGAGAACCCGGTCCCGCTCGGCTACCCCAGCTTCCACTCCGAGTACTGGGACCCGGTATGGCGTGCCCTGACCGACTGCGGCACGGTGATGAACCTGCACATCGGCTCCTCGGGCCGCCTCGCCGTCACCGCCCCCGACGCCCCGCCGGACGTGATGATCACCCTCCAGCCGATCAACCTCGTCCAGGCCGCCGCCGACCTGATGTGGTCCCGGGTGCTCAAGGAGTACCCGGCCATCAGGATCGCGCTGTCGGAGGGCGGCACCGGCTGGATCCCGTACTTCCTGGAACGGCTCGACCGCACCTACGAGATGCACGCCACGTGGACCCTCCAGGACTTCGGCGGCAAGCTGCCCTCGGAGATCTTCCGCGAGCACTTCCTCACCTGCTTCATCAGCGATCCGATCGGGGTGCGGCTGCGCAACGAGATCGGCATCGACAACATCTGCTGGGAGGCCGACTACCCGCACAGCGACTCCATGTGGCCGAACGCCCCGGAGCAGCTGCACGAGGTGCTCACCGCCAACTCCGTGACGGACGACGAGACCGACAAGATGACCCACAGGAACGCGATGCGCTGGTACTCGTTCGACCCGTTCGCGCACATCCCCCGTGCCCAGGCCACCGTCGGCGCGCTGCGCAAGGCGGCCGAGGGGCACGACGTGTCCGTCAAGTCCCGCAGCCACCAGGTCATCGCCCCTGCGGACAAGCTCGCCACCTACCGAAAGAAGGCCCAGGCGGCACTGGCAGCGGCCGAGCAGTGAGGCGGGGCCGATACCCGCAGGACAGTGCCGGTTTCCACTGCGTGCCGTCAGGTGGCGGGAGTTCGTGACTCCAGAACCTCGCCCGGAGGAGAGGTGACTCAACGGTCCCAGGTGCTACCGGGTGGCGAGGCGGGCGCGTTCGAGCGTCTGGACCAGGGTGCTGCGCGACGCCACGGCCACCGTTGTCCACCGGTACACGTGCGGCCTCGCGGCTGCGGCCCGGCCTGCCGGCGTCCTCGTGGTCGCCACCGGGGTACCCGGGTCCATCGGGTCCGAACATGTCGCGCCCCGGGGCCGCGTTGTCGCGGTCGGCGTCCGCGGGACACCGGCCGACCTCGCGGCGACGTCCGCAGAGCCGATGCGGACGGCGCCGGCGGACGTACTCACCGCGCTACCGGGCGGCGCCGACCTCAAGACCGCCGGAGCGCTCGCCACGGGCTGGGAAGATCATTCCGAGACGGATCTTCCGTGCTGTTCCGCTTTCCCTCCGGGCGCGGAAGCGCTCCGGCTCATCGCGAGTACCGCGTGGCGGCGGTTGAGTCCGCCGAACGGCGAGCCGCCGGTCGGGGTGCTGCTGCCGCAGATCCAGGTGGGACCCTCGGCCAGGTGGTCCAGCGCCTCCTCGGCGACGTCCTTGGGGTCGGCCGCTTCACCCCCGTACGCGCGTCCCTGTGCCTCTTCCGCGCGTCGCAGCGAGGGGGTGTCGGTCCTGCCGAGGACGAGCCCGAGGACGTCCACTCCGCTGTCGCGCCACTCCGCCCACAGGCTTTCCGCCAGGATGAGATCGAACGCCTTCGTCGCGCCGTAGGCGGCGAGCGTGGCCCCGCCGGCCCAGGCCGCGCCGGACGTCACCAGCACCATGGCCCCCCGTTTCCGGTCCACCATCGGGCCGCCGAAGCGGTAGGCCGCTTCCAGTACGGCCGCGCAGTTGCGGTGGACCAGCCCCAGATGGGTGTCCAGATCCTTGTCGAGGAACGCGACGCTTCGGTCGTCGCCACCGGCGTTGTAGACGAAGAGCCCGACCTCCAGGTCGGAGGTCGCGTGCGCGAGTGCGGCCAGGGCGCCGGGGGAACCGAGGTCGAGCGCGACCGTGCGGGCCTCGACGCCGTGCCGCGCCCGGATGTCGTCGGCGCAGGCCTCCAGTACGGGTGAACGCCGCGCCACCAGCACGACGTTCATGCCCCGGGAGGCCATGCCGTGGGCGAACGCGGCCCCGACGCCGTCGGAGCCACCTGCGACGATGCCCCACGGCCCGTACGTGCTCGTGAGAGGTTCAGCCATTCTGTACTCCTCGTCCGGGGCGATCGGTCAATTGGAGGGGGCGGAAGGGAAGTTCATGTGGACGAGTCGCGGTGGGCCGAACGGAGAACTTTCCCTTCGACCGCGTCCGAGGACAGGACACTCCCGATGATTCCGAGGTCCGCCCCCGCGTCCGCCGCGACCTCGCGCACCACGGTGATGTCCTTGCTCATCAGGTCCGCGAGACGCTCCGCGACCGTGTCGACCGAGCCGCCGCCGGCGACGACGCCGAGCGCTCGGCTGGCGCCGCTGCCGTGCTGCACGGCGGCCAGGATCGCCCTCTCCTCGATCCCCAGCGAGCCGGCAAGGCGCACCGCGTCGATCGCGAGACCTACCTGTGCCACGAACAGCGCGTTGTTGACGAGCTTGACCCGCTGACCGTTGCCGACCGGCCCCACGGACATGACCGGCGAGGCATACGTCTCCAGCACGGGACGCATGGCGTCCAGTACGGCCTCGTCCCCGCCCACCCACAGGGTGAGCCGGCCCGCGGCGATGTCCTGCGGGCTGCCGGAGAGCGCGGCGTCGAGGACCCTAATTCCGTGCTTCGCGCCCGCCTCGGCGAGGAGTTGTGCGGTCGCGGGGGCGGAGGTGGTGTGCTGGACGAGCGTCGCGCCCGGTTTCATGACGGCGATGGCACCGTCCGAGCCTCCCGCACCCCGGGAACCGAGGCAGACCGATCGCACCTGCTCGTCGTTGAGCACGACGACGAACACCGCGTCGGCGTCGCACACCGTTGCCCCGACCGTGTCGGCACAGGTCAGCCCGTCGGCCTCGGCGGCCGCACGGGCCTTCGGGCGGCGTACGCACACGGTGACGTCGTGATCCGCGGCCACTAGGCGGTCGAGGATCGGCCGGCCCATACGGCCCGGGCCGATGAAACCGATCTTCACTCGTCCTCCAGGCGGCCGCGGGGGCCGGGCGGCGTGAGCATCTCGCGGTGTTCGGCGCTGCCGTCGAGGTTGGCGTTGATGCGCTCGGTGATGCGCCAGCCCTGCGGGGTGCGCGCCCAGCGCCAGGTGTTCGCGGACACCTGGAACACCCAGAAACGGCCTGCCTCTGCGTCCCAGCGCAGGTGCAGCGCGTGGCTGCGGCCGGTGGCGCGGTCGCCGTCGACGACGATGTGGGGCGCGGTCAGGACGTGACCGCAGCCCTTGTGGATCAGGCTCTGGTGGCCGGCGCCGTGCACCATGCCGACGATGTCGTCCCGGCCTTCCATGCGCAGATGGGGGAGGGCGTCGAAGATGCCGTCGTCGGTCCACAGCGCTGCCGCGGCCTCCCCCGAACCGCTGTCGACCGCGGGCCCGTACTGGGCGACGAGTTGCATGATCTCGACCTGGTCCGCCAGGGCGCGCACCTTCGCCGCCAGCGTCTCCACCGTGGCGCGCAACTGGGCGAGTTCACCGGTGTCGCTCATCGGTCACAGCTCCCCGGGTACGACGACTATGCGGGCGGGGCCGTTCGCGTCGCGGGCCGCGTCGAGCGCGGCGGGCACCTCGTCGAGCCCGACGGTTCCCGCGCCGGCCAGCATCGGCGTGACATCGAGGCCGCCCGAGCAGACCGCTTCGAACGCCTCGACCCAGTGGGCCATCGACGGGCCGCCGCCGAACTGGATGTTCAGGCCCTTCCGCTTCGCGGTCAGGGTGTGCAGGTGGTCGCCTTCGGGCGGTCCGCCGACGGAGAAGATGCGGGTGCCGCGCACACATCCCTTGATGACCGAGTCGAGGACGCCCGGAACACCGACGCACTCGAACACGACGCAGCCCGGTCGACCGTGCGACGCCGTCGTGTCCTGCACCGACTCGTCCGGCACGCGGGCGTGGGCCACGTCGTGCCACGCCCCGTACGCCGAGACCGCGGCCGGATCGATGACCACGTCGGCCCCCATGGCCAGTGCGGTGGCGCGCCGTGACGCAACGAAGTCCACCGCCACGATCGGGCCCACGCCCAGGCTTCTGAGCCGCGCGATCACCGACAGCCCGATGGCGCCGCAGCCGATGACGAGCGGTACCTCCTTCGGCGTCACCCGGGCGCGCGAGGCGGCTGACCAGCCGACCGACAACGCGTCGGCGACACAGACGATCCCGCTCGGGAGGTCCGAGCCCACGACCCGGGTGATGGCCTCGGTCACCAGGAAGTATTCGCCGAACGCACCGGGCGACTCGGGGTTCTGCCCGATGATCCTGCGGCCGGCGGGGGTGGTCAGCACCGGCAGGGAGCTGACCCGCGTACCGACGGGGATCCGGCGCTCGGTGTCCGGACCGTAGTCCACGACTTCGGCGCAGTACTCGTGGCCCATGACGATGTCGACGTCCCGGTCGTAGGTCGACATTCCGCTGTCGTCGTCGGCACCCGCCTCCGGATGGTCCATGAAGTGAAGGTCCGACGCGCAGACACCGCACGCGAGGGAGCGGACGAGGAGCTGGCCCGGTCCGGGAACAGGATCCTCGATGTCTCGCACTTCGACCGTTCCGCCACGTAGCACAGCAGCACGCATCAGCGTCTCCTCCGCAGTCCGTCCTCCGGGACTGTAGCGCCACTGCGGGAATTACAGAAGATGGTCTCCTATAATTAAGGAGGGGCAGCCGGCTTCGACCGCTGGGCAGGACCTGGTCAGTGACTGTTCAATACAATCGCCGGCATGGAAGAGCCTCGCCGTCGCCCGGGCCGCCCACGTGACATGAGCATCAACGAACGGGCTCTCACGGCAACGCGCGAACTGCTCGTCCAACGCGGCTTCGACGCGACGACGATCCAGGCCGTCGCCGAGCAGTCCGGTGTGCACGCCTCGGCCATCTACCGGCGCTGGCCGTCAAGGATCGAGCTGATCGAGGAGGCCACGTTCCCCGGGCTGAGCCCACTGAGCGTGCAGCCGACGGGGGATCTCCGGCGCGATCTGCGCCGCTTCATCGGTGCCTACCTGGCGGCCTTCGGCGCCCCGGCCGCGCGCGCGGCCGCGGCCGGACTCCTCGCGCACCATCAGGCCTCGGAGCGCACCCGTTCACCGGAGCTGTATCTGCGTGTGTCGGCGCGGCCTCAGTTCCAGGACATCCTGCAGGCCGCTCCACCCGGCAGCGTCGACCCGGCCGTGGACCCGGACGACGTCTTCGACATGCTCCTTGCCGCGGTCCTGACCCGTACGCTGCTCTCGACCGTCATCGTGCGGACCCACCCCGTCGAGCGCACCGTCGAGATGATTCTCCGGCTGCTGCGGCCCATGGACCGGCCTGCGCAGTCGGAATAGGGCCACTGCGGCGTGGGCGGCGATCCGCTCGAAGCCGGTGACCTTCTCGCTGCGGGTGGTGAAGTGCGGACTGACGCCCGTGCAGTCGACCAGCGTGTCCAGCCGGCCCGTCGCGTCGGTGATGCGCTCGGCCGTCTCGCGCACGGCTGCGGAGTCGGCGACCGACTTGAGGACCTTGCCCCAGAGGGTGCGGGGCAGTGCGCCTCCGGCCCGGTGGCCCGCGCCGATGACGATCATCCCTGTGTGCGGGCCGGGGCCGTCACCTCCGGGTTGCCGTAGTACGCGTCGGGGCCGTGTTTGCGGGTGTAGTGGCGTTCCAGGAGATGGCGGGGCGGCGGCGCGGTGGGGATCAGGGCGAGGGTGTGGATGGCGATGTCGGCGACGGCTTCGCAGATGATCGCGTGTTCCAGGGACTTGCGCGCGCTCGCACCCCAGGTGAACGGGCCGTGGTTGGCGACCAGCGCGGCGGGCACCTCGGCTGCCGCCCGGTCGTCCGACTTCAGCAGATCCACGATGACACGGCCGGTGTTGTACTCGTAGTCCGTGGCGCACTGCTCCGCGGTGAGGTCCGGAGTACACGGGACGGGGCCGTTGAAGGTGTCGGCATGGGTGGTGCCCAGGACGGGAATGTCCCGGCGCGCCTGGGCGAAGGCGACCGCGTGGGTGGAGTGGGTGTGGGTGACTCCGCCGACGGAGGGGAACGCGAGGTACAGGCAGCGGTGGGTCTCGGTGTCGGTGGAGGGGCGCAGGTCGCCGTCGACGACCGCGCCGTCGGCCAGCCGTACGGTGACCAGGCTGTCGATGGTGAGGTCGTCGTAGGCAACCCCCGAGGGCTTGATGACGAACACCCCCGCCTCACGGTCGACTCCGCTGACGTTGCCCCAGGTCAGGGTGGCGAGGCCGACCTGGGGTATGGCCAGATTCGCCGCCAGCACCTCCTGCCGCAGGCCGTCCCGCACGGTGAGGGTCATCGGTGCTCCTTCTTCTTGCCGTGGTGACGGGACGGTCCCATCCGAGGGCGGGGTGCTCACAGCGACTGGTCGAGCCGGTGGTAGGCGGCGTTCCAGCGGATCTCCTTGGCGAACCGCTCGGTGCTCGTGTTCTCGTCGATGACGAGCAGTTCGACGCCGGTCATGGCGGCGAAGTCGGTGAGCGTCTCGATGCCGACGGCCGAGCTGAGCACGGTGTGGTGCGGGGCACCGGCGAGCAGCCAGCTCTCGGCGGATTCGGCGAGTGACGGGCGCGGCTTCCACACGGCCCTGGCCACCGGGAGCTGGGGCAGAGGCCGGCCGGGCTCGACCACGTCCACGGTGTTCGCGGTGAGCCGGAAGCGATCGCCCAGGTCGGAGAGGCCGACGACCACGGCGGGGCCGGGGGCGGCGTCGAAGACCAGGCGGACGGGGTCCTCGCGGTCGCCGATCGACAGCGGGTGGATCTCGCAGCTGGGGCGGCCGGCCGCGATGGAGGGGCAGACCTCCAGCATGTGGGCGCCGAGGATCCGCGGCTCGCCCGGTCCGAGGTGGTAGGTGTAGTCCTCCATGAAGCTGGTGCCGCCGGGCTGCCCGGAGCCCATGACCTTCATCGTGCGCAGCAGGGCGGAGGTCTTCCAGTCGCCTTCGCCGCCGAAGCCGTATCCGTCGGCCATCAGCCGCTGGACGGCGAGTCCGGGCAGCTGACGCAGGCCGCCGAGGTCCTCGAAGTTGGTGGTGAAGGCGGTGAAACCGCCCTCGTCCAGAAACGTACGCAGACCGAGTTCCAGGCGTGCGGCGTACCGCAACGCGTCGTGGCGGACGCCGTCCGGCCGGAGAATGGGACGGACGTCGTACTCGTCGACGTAGCTCGCGGCGAGCTCGGCCGCCGCCTTCTCCTCGACGGCGTCGACGACCTCGACCAGATCGTTCACTCCGTAGGTGTTCACGGAGAACCCGAACCGCACCTGGGCCTCGACCTTGTCGCCCTCCGTCACGGCGACGTCGCGCATGTTGTCGCCGAAGCGGGCCAGCCTCAGGGTGCGCGACGCGTGGCGGCCCGCGGCGGCCCGGCACCAGGCGGCCACGCGGCTCTGGACCCGGGCGTCGCTGGCGTGGCCGGCCACGATCTTGCGGTTCACCCCGAGGCGGGACCCGATGTGCGCGAACTCGCGGTCCCCGTGGGCGGCCTGGTTGAGGTTCATGAACTCCATGTCGATGCTCGACCAGGGCAGCGACAGGTTGTACTGGGTGTGCAGATGGAGCACGGGCCGGTCCAGGGCGCTGAGCCCGGCGATCCACATCTTGGCCGGGGAGAAGGTGTGCATCCAGAGGATCACACCGACGCAGGTGTCGGAGGAGGAGGCCTCCTGGCAGAGCCGGCGGATGGAATCGGAGTCGGTGAGGACCGGCTTCCACACGATGCGCAGGGGGATCTCGGCGCTCGCGTCCAGCCGCTCCGCTATGCGCTGGGACTGGTGGGCGACCTGGGTCAGGGTCTCCTCGCCGTACAGGCCCTGACTGCCGGTCAGGAACCAGATCTCGCCCGGGAGCTGGTACGTGGAGTCGCTCTCCATGAGGTGTCCTTTCAGAGGGGAGTGCAGGGGGCCGCGAACCGCGGGGAGTCACGCGTTCAGGCGGAGGCTTCGGCCCGGATACGGCGCAGCCGGTGCATGACGTCATTGGCGCCACGACCGAAGTGGTCGTGCAGCAGCCGGTATTCGGCGTACAGACGGTCGTAGGCGGCGGCCCGGTCCGGGTCGGGCAGGTGCACGCCGGGACGGGCACTGCCCATCGCGTGTGCCGCGGCCCGGATGTCGGGATACGCGCCGGCCGCGATCGCGGCGTGCATGGCCGCGCCGAGGGCGGGACCCTGCGCGGAGTCGATGACGCCGAGCGGGCGGCGGGTGACGTCGGCGTAGATCTGCATGAGCAGCGCGTTCTTGGTCAGTCCGCCGGCGATGATCAGCTCCTGGACCGGGACCCCGGACGATTCGAAGGCCTCGATGATGGTGCGGGTGCCGAAGGCGGTCGCCTCCAGCAGGGCGCGGTAGACGTCCTCCGGGCGGGTGGACAGCGTGAGACCCAGCACCACGCCGCTGAGATCGTGGTCGACCAGGACGGACCGGTTGCCGCTGTGCCAGTCCAGGGCGATCAGGCCGTGCTCGCCCACCCTCTGCCCCGACGCGAGTTCGGTCAGGTACTCGTGCGGGGTGCGCTGCATGAGCTTGGCCCGCTCGGCGTACTCGGCGGGGAACCCCGTGCGCAGGAACCAGGCGAAGATGTCGCCGACTCCGCTCTGACCGGCCTCGTAGCCCCACAGACCGGGCAGGATGCCGCCGTCGACGACCCCGCACATGCCAGGCACCGTGCCCTTCCGGTCGGAGCTCATGACATGGCAGGTGGACGTGCCCATGATGGCCACCATCCGGCCGGGTTCGACCGCGGTGGCGGCCGGCGCCGTCACATGGGCGTCCACGTTGCCGGCACAGACCGCGATGCCCTCCGGCAGTCCCGTCCATGCGGCCGCTTCCGCCGTGAGCCGTCCGGCCAGGGAGCCGAGCTCGGCGACCGGCTGGTCCAGCTTGTCGGTCACGAAGTCGGTGAACGCGGGGTTCAGGGCGGCGAGGTAGTCGGCCGAGGGGTAGCAGCCGTCCTGGAACTGGCCCTTGTACCCGGCGGTGCAGGCGTTGCGGACATACGTCCCGCACAGGCGCCAGACGATCCAGTCCGCCGCTTCGACCCAGCGGTCGGTGAGGTCGTAGATCTCCGGGTCCTCCTCCAGCAGCTGGAGGGCCTTGGCGAACTCCCACTCCGAGGAGATCCGGCCGCCGTACCGCTCCAGCCAGGGCTCCGCGCGCTCCGCGGCCAGGGCGTTGATCCGGTCGGCCTGGCCCTGCGCGGCGTGGTGGCGCCAGAGCTTGACGTAGGCGTGCGGGCGGCCGGAGAGCCCCTGCACCTCGCACAGGGGGGTGCCGTCGGAGCGTACCGGCAGGACCGTGCAGGCGGTGAAGTCCGTTCCGATGCCGATCACCTGCTCGGGCCGCACCCCGGAACCGGCCAGTGCCTCGGGGACCGCGTGGCGCAGGACGCCGATGTAGTCGCCCGGCACTTGCAGTGCCCAGTCGGGGGGCAGCGGGGTTCCGTCGGGCAGCTCGCGGTCGAGGACCGCGTGCGGGTAGGCGTACTCGCCGACCGCCAGCTCCGCGCCGTCGCTCACCCGGACCACCACAGCCCGCCCGGAGAGCGTCCCGAAGTCCACACCCACGACGAACTGATCGGCGTGCTGGTGGTCCTTGTGTTCGACGGTCACCACGATGGCGCCCTTTCAATCGATATTTCGGTCACTGGCCGGTGAGGGGAACCCGCGACGCGTCACCGGGTAGTGGGCCGGGGCTGAGGGGTGGTGTGGAGCCAGTGGGTGGCTGACTGCGCAGTCATCACCGACTGCGCAGTCATGTCTACGCAGTCATATTTCGGCCGTCAAGAGGTTTCGCCCACGTTTCTCGCCGAGCCGATCCGGCGCCCCGCCCCATCGGGTGCCGCCGTGCGAGGGTTGGGCGTGCGAGCCGCCCGACCGGGAAGCAGCGCCCGGCGAACTCGTGCCGGGCGCGAGGTCGACGGGGTGTTCGCGGAGCGGTGCCGAACACGGGAACGCCATATGACGAATATGTTCCGCACTCTTGACGGACATCTTCTGACTGCGTAGACATGGCTGCGTAGTCAGGTCGTCGGGGCAGCCGGCGCGGAACACGGCCATCGGGAGACATCATGACGCCATCGGCAGGACGGGCCGGCGTTTCCGGCGCGCCCCGGAGCGTGGATGTGGCCCGGCTGGCGGGCGTGTCGCAGAAGACGGTGTCGCGGGTCTTCAACGACGAGGCGTACGTCTCGGCAGAGGTGCGCAAGCGCGTTCTCGACGCGGCCGACGAACTCGGCTACCGGCTGAACCACGCGGCCCGGGCACTGGCCTCCGGCCGGACCCGATCCATCGGCGTGGTGACGCTCGGGACGGCACTGTACGGACCCGCGTCACTTCTCATCGGCATCGAGCGGGCCGCCCGGGTCACCGGTTACGCGCTCCGTGTGGTCAACACCCTGGAGGGTGACCCGGGGGGTGTAGGCGGAGCCATCGACTCGCTCCTCGAACAGGGCGTGGACGGCATCGTCATCTCCGAGCCGATCGACGAGGAGGCGGACGGGGGAGCGGTCCCCACCGACGTGCGCGTACCGGTGCTGGTCCTGGGCGCGCCCGTGGCCACGACGGCCCCGGGCACCGTGGCCGCCGGCGTCGGCGCCGACCTGCTGGCACGGGCGGCCACCGAGCATCTCCTGGACCTCGGACACCGGACCGTCCACCACCTCGCGGGTCCGCAGCGCTGGTATGCCGCCCGCGACCGTCTCCGGGGATGGCGTGAGGCACTGGAGTCACGAGGCCGCGACGAGCCGTCGCTCGTCGAGGGCGACTGGTCCGCCGCATCGGGTTACGCGGCGGGCCGGGTACTCGCCGCGGATCCCGACGTGACCGCGGTGTTCGCCGCCAACGACGACATGGCCATCGGCCTCATGCGCGCACTGGCGGAGGCCGGCCGCACCGTGCCGGACGACGTCAGCGTCGTCGGATTCGACGACATTCCGGTGGCCGCGTTCGTGTCCCCACCGCTGACCACCGTGCGTCAGCCGTTCGACGCCGTGGCCCAGGAGGGGCTGAGACTTCTCGTCCACGCCATCGAGAAGCCCGGCGCCGACCTGCCCCCGGCCAACGACCCGCCCGTCGAGCTCGTCCTTCGCGCCTCGACCGCGCCCGCTCCGGCCCGGACCGATCCGGGCGGGGCACGGCGCTCCGCCACACGCCCCCGTCGTGCCGCGAAGGCCACGCCCCCGAGTGGAGGTCCATCCGACCGTTCCTGATCGACTTCAGCCTCAGTAGGCCCAGAGCAGGGATTCCGGGCCGCACCTGTCACACCTGCGCAGCCGCCGCACAGGCCGCTGCCCGGTTCGCCCCTCCTTGCCATGCCGGCTCAGCCGCCCGCAGGGACTCGGGCACCGCACGTTCTCCTTCTCGCCGAGCGGGCCGCCGTACCGGCGCCTGCTCCGACCGCCCTCCCCCTCGTGGTCCGCCATCCGCGCCGCGAGCCGGGAGCAGCTGATGACGACGTGGCCTTCCCCGCACCGACCTCGAAGTCCCGGTCGTCACCTCCCCGCGTTCCCTTGCCCGGCATGCCGCCGCAGGCATGCCCTCACCTTCGCCCAACCGGCGGGAGTCCACCATGCCCAGATCCTTCGTCACGCCCTCCTCCCCGAGCCGTCGCGGATTCCTCGCCGCCGTGGGGGCGGCGACCTTCGGCGTCGCACTGTCCGCCTGCAGCGGTGGTAGCGGCAGCGGGAGCAGCGGCGGCAGCACCGCCAAGCCGCTGTCCCGGGCCGACATCGACAAGGCGATGAAGACGCCGACCGAACTCACCTTCTGGACCTGGGTCCCGAACATCGACAAGGAGGTCGCCCTCTTCGAGAAGAAGTACCCGGCCATCAAGGTCAAGGTCGTCAACGCCGGTCAAGGCGTGGCCCATTACACCAAGCTGCGTACGGCGATCAAGGCCGGCAAGGGCGCCCCGGACCTGGCACAGGTGGAGTACCAGGCGATCCCCACGTTCACCATCACGGACAGCCTGCTGGATCTCAGCCCCTACGGCGCCACCGGTCTGAAGAGCGCGTTCGTGGACTGGACCTGGGCACAGGTCGGCGGCTCCAACGGTGAGATCTGGGCGATCCCGCAGGACACCGGCCCGCTGGGCATGCTGTACCGGCAGGACATCTTCCACAAGCACGGCATCAAGCCGCCGACGACCTGGGACGAGTTCGCCGCCGCCGCGCGCAAGCTGCACAAGGCCGACCCGGACGTCTACCTGACCAACCTCGCGGCGAACGAGGCCGCGGCCTGGCACGGCCTGCTGTGGCAGGCGGGCGCCCACCCCTACGCCCTTTCCGGCAAGAGCGACATCACCATCGACGTGAACGACGCGATCTCCAAGAAGCTCGGCAGCTACTGGGGCGGCCTCGCGAAGGAGGGCGTCATCAGCACCGACCCGGACTTCACGGACGCCTGGTACGCCGGCCTCAACAAGGGCAGGTACGCCACCTGGATCACCGCTGCCTGGGGTCCGGCGTTCCTCTCCGGTTCCGCCAAGGCCACGGCGGGCAAGTGGCGGGCCGCTCCGCTGCCGCAGTGGGACGCGTCGAGCCCCGCGTCCGGGAACTGGGGCGGATCGACCAGCGCGGTCATCCGCTCGACCAAGAACCCCGTCGCCGCCGCGCAGTTCGCCCAGTTCCTCAACAGCGACCCCGCGAGCGCGAAGATGTTCGCGACCGAGCAGTCGTTCTTCCCGGCGACCAAGGCCCTGCTCGCCGACCCGTCCTTCGCCGGCGCCACGCCGTCCTTCTACGGCGGTCAGAAGGTGAACCAGGTCTTCGCCGACATCGGCGACACGGTCAGCGACGACTTCCAGTGGCCCCCGTTCCTCGACCAGGCCGCCACCGACTGGACCGAGACCGTCGGAAAGTCCCTCGCCGACAAGACCGACAGCGGGGCCGCCCTCGACGCCTGGCAGCAGCGGCTCACCACCTACGCCAAGGGCCAGGGCTTCACCGTCAAGTCCGCGTGACCGCCGGCGGGTCCCGGCTCCGGCCCAGGCGCTCGCCGCCCGGGCCCCGGGCCCCGGGACCCACGGCCGGCCCTTCCGACATCCAGAAAGGCCCGTTGATGACCGCCATGACCGCGGCCTCCACCGAGGACCCGCGCCGAGCAGGGCCGCAGCGCCGCCGGCTCGGTGGCCTGCGCCACGGTGCGGCAGGCCCGTTGTTCATCGCACCGTTCATGGTGCTGTTCGTGCTGCTGTTCCTGACCCCGCTCGGCTACGCCGCCTATCTCAGCCTGTTCCAGGAACGGCTCATCGGCGGGACGACGTTCGTCGGGCTGGACAACTACGTGACCGCCCTGAAGGACCCGCTGCTGAGGGAAGGTCTCCTGCGGGTCGCGGCGTTCTTCGCGATCCAGGTGCCCGTGATGCTGCTGCTGGCGCTGCTCTTCGCGCTCGCGCTCGACAGCGGCCTGCTGCGCCTCGCCAAGGTCATCAGGCTCGGCATCTTCGTCCCGTACGCGGTACCCAGCGTCGTCGCGACCCTCATGTGGGGCTACCTCTACGGCCCCGACTTCGGCCCCTTCGCCCAACTGGGCCGCAAGCTCGATGTGCCGGTCCCGCACTTCCTCAGCGACACCTGGATGCTGGGCAGCCTGGCGAACGTGGTGACCTGGGAGTTCGTCGGCTACAACATGATCATTCTCTATGCCGCGCTGCGGACCATCCCGGGTGAGCTGTACGAGGCGGCCGCCGTGGACGGCGCCGGCGCCTGGCGCATCGCCTGGTCGGTCAAGCTGCCCGCGCTGCGGCCGGCGCTCCTGCTGACCCTGCTGTTCTCGGTGATCGGCAGCTTCCAGCTGTTCAACGAGCCCAAGCTGCTGCAGACCATCGCCCCCGACGTGATCGACAGTTCGTACACCGCGAACCTCTACGCCTACACCCTCGCCTTCACCGGACAGCAGGTGAACTACGCGGCCGCGGTCTCCTTCCTCCTGGGCCTGGTCATCGTGGTCTTCTCCTACGCCGTGCTGATCACCGCGAACCGCAGGAGGACCTCGTGACGGTCGTCTCCCAGTCCTCGCCCCGGTCCGCCGCGGCCCCGGCCACCGCAGCCTCCGGGGCCACCGCGTCCCGACGGGCGACCAAGGTCCCGCGCGGGCGCCGCTCCCCGGTCCGACGCCGCAGCACCCCGCTGACGATCGTCATGCTGGCCGTACTCGCCTACTTCCTCCTGCCGCTGTTCTGGCTCGCCGTCGCCTCGACCAAGAGCACCCAGGACCTGTTCAACAGCTTCGGCCTGTGGTTCTCGCACAGCCCGCGACTGCCGGCGAACATCAGGCAGACCCTGACCTACGACGACGGCGTCTTCCTGCACTGGCTGCTCAACACGGTCCTGTACTCGGTCGGCAGCGCGCTCGGCGCCGCTCTGCTGGCCACCACGGCCGGGTACGGCTTCGCCAAGTACCGGTTCCGGGGCAACAGCACGGCCTTCAACCTGGTCCTCGGCGCCATCATGATCCCGACCACGGCACTGGCGATCCCGACCTACCTGCTCTTCGCGAAGGTGGGACTGGTCAACACCCCCTGGGCGATCGTCCTGCCCTCGCTCGTCAGCCCGTTCGGCCTCTACCTGATGCGCATCTACGCGGCGGACGCCGTTCCCGACAGCCTTCTGGAGGCCGCCCGGATCGACGGTGCGGGGGAGCTGCGGATCTTCGTCCGGATCGCCCTGCGGCTGCTGGCACCGGGGCTGGTGACGGTCGTCCTCTTCACGCTCGTGGCGACCTGGAACAACTACTTCCTGCCGCTGATCATGCTCAACGACCCGAAGCTGTACCCCGTCACCGTCGGGCTCTCCTCCTGGGCGGCCCAGGCCCAGAACGGCGGGGCCGGCGCCAGCAGCGACATGCTCGCGCTCGTCGTGACCGGCTCGCTCATCTCGGTCATCCCCCTCGTCGTGGCCTTCCTGATGCTCCAGCGGTACTGGCAGAGCGGCCTGGCCGCCGGCGGTGTCAAACAGTAAGTGCCGCCGACCACACCCTGCTCCTTCTCCCATCCCCCTCTTGGAGGTCCCTCCATGGCGGTCCTGCCCGCCCGTGTCCTGTTCGGCGCTGCGTACTACCACGAGTACACGCCGGCCTTCGGCGGCACGCAGCCCGACGAACAGCTCAAGACCGACCTCGACCTGATGGCCGACGCGCACTTCACCGTCATCCGCGTCGGGGAGTCGGTCTGGTCGACCTGGGAGCCGGAGAACGGACGGTTCGACCTCGACTGGCTGCAACCCGTCCTCGACGGCGCCCATGAGCGCGGCATCTCCGTGATCCTCGGCACCCCGACGTACGCCGTGCCGCCGTGGCTGGTCCGGCAGTACCCGGAGATCACCGGCGAGCTGCGCACGGGCGAGCGGATCGGCTGGGGCGCCCGCCAGGAGGTGGACATCACCCACCCGGCGTTCAAGTTCCACGCCGAGCGCGTGATCCGGAAGATCGCCGAACGGTACTACGACCACCCCGCGGTCATCGGATGGCAGGTGGACAACGAACCGGGACTGCATCTGCTGCACAACCGGGGCGTGTTCGAGCGGTTCGTCGACCATCTGCGCCAGAAGTACCGGGACGTCGAGACCCTCAACCGCGAGTGGGGCCTCGTCTACTGGTCGCACCGCCTGTCCACCTGGGCCGACCTGTGGACCCCGGACGGCAACGTGCAGCCCCAGTACGACGTCGCCTGGCGGGAGTTCCAGGCCCGCCAGGTCACCGAGTTCATCGGCTGGCAGGCCGACATCGTGCGCGAGTACGCCCGGCCGGAGCAGTTCGTCACCACCTGCATCTCCTACACGCGAGGCGGCGTGGAGGACGACGAGCTGTCGGACCGCCTCGACATCGCGTCCGGCAACCCGTACTACGACATGCAGGACGGCCTGCTGCTCCCCGATCCCACACCGGACGAGCACCAACAGATCTGGAAGACCACCGGAGTCTGGTCGATGTACCAGACCGCGGACTGGATGTTCTCCTCACGCCAGGAGCCGTTCCTGGTCACCGAGACCAACGCGAACTCCATCGGCTACCCCTGGGACAACCGGCCCGGATTCGACGGCCAGTGGCGCCAGGCCGCCTGGGCCCATGTGGCGCGCGGCGCCCGGATGATCGAGTACTGGCAGTGGCAGACCCTGCGCTTCGGCGCCGAGACCTACTGGGGCGGCGTCCTCCCGCACAGCGGCCGCCCCGGGCGGACGTATGCCGAACTCGCCACGCTCGGCGCGGAGTTCGAGAAGGCGGGCCCGCTCGTCGCAGGCCTGGAGCCGGACGCCGACATCACGATGGTCTACTCGACGCCGAGCAAGTGGCTGATGCAGAAGTACCCGCCCCTGGCGACCGCCGACGGCGAACCGGACCCGGCCTCCTACCACCGCATCTTCGACCCCTTCTACCGAGGCGCCTTCGACGCCGGCCGGCAGGTCCGCATCGTCCACGTCCGGCAGCTCCACGACCCGGACGGCGACCGGGAGGGCATGGCACCCGCCGAAGCGGCCCGGCATCACCCGGTCCTGGTGGTGCCCGCCCTGTACCTCGCCCACGACACCACCGTGGACTGGCTCGCCGCCTACGCCCACGCCGGCGGCCATCTCGTCCTCGGCCCGCGGACGGCCTACGCCGACCACGAGGCACGGGCCCGGCTGGAGCCGGCCCCCGGCGGTCTCGCCGCCGCGGCGGGCGTGACGTACGACGAGTTCAGCAACCTGACCACCGGGATCGCGGTCACCGCCACCCCCGGCGGCCCGCTCGACCTCCCCGCGGACGCGACGGCCACGCACTGGGCGGACGGCCTGACCGCGCACGACGCGGAGGCCCTCGCGCACTACGACCACCCCCACTTCGGCAGGTGGCCGGCGATCACCACCCGCCGTCACGGCGAGGGACAGATCACCTGCGTCGGCACCGCACCTGGGCGCGGTCTCGCCCGGGCTCTCGCCGAGTGGCTGGCGCCCGCGGCGCGCAGCGGATGGCAGGACCTTCCGGCGTCCGTCACCGCCACCACGGGCACGGCCCCGGACGGCCGCAGGGTGCACGTGATCCACAACTGGAGCTGGGAGCCCGCGCGGGTCGCGGCTCCCGTCGGGCTGACCGATGTTCTCGACGGCACTCCCGTCCCCGCGGGCACAGCGCTCGATCTGGGCGCCTGGGACGTGAAGGTGTTCGTCGCCGCGAATTCCGACGGAGCGAGGGTCTAGGACGAAGGCCCGTCGGTGTCACCCCGAGGACCACCAACCTCAAAGGAGAGGCTGTGCAGAGAAGAAGACTGAGAAACCTGCTGGGAGCCGCCGTCGCGGCCGCGGCACTGCTGGCGATCCCCGCGTCCGGCGGCGCCCAGGCGTACGCCCCGACGGGCGGGACCGTCTACCAGCTCGGCAGCGAGGCGTGCCTCAAGGGCCGGGGGAACTGCGCGATCTACCCGAAGTCGGCGGAACTGCCGGACGGCCGGCTGGTCGCGTCGTTCGAGAAGTCCACGGTACCGGCCTCGGGCAGCGCCGACGGGCAGACCCTTCCCGTCTACAAGAGCGACGACGACGGTACGACATGGCAGTCGCTGTCCGAGGTGAAGGCACCGGCCTATCTGTCCAGCGACACGAAGTACGCGAAGTACACCAGCAACTGGACCAACCCGTACCTGTACGTCCTGCCCCAGGACGTGGGCAACCTGAAGCAGGACACCCTGCTGCTGGCCGGCGTCGTATCGGGCGACGACTACTACTACAAGGAGCACAAGGCGGCCGACCCGAGCTGGACGCCCACCAACGACGGTGACCGCAAGGACGTGGCGATCGCGCTGTACTCCAGCACGGACAACGGGGCCACCTGGAAGGTCGAGAACGTCGTCGCCACCGGCGGCTGGCAGGGCGGCAGCGCGGGCGCCGTGGGCCAGAACTTCTCCTCGGCGAACACCAACCACCAGGTGGACCCGGTCTGGGAGCCGTACCTGATGGTCTACAAGGGCAAGCTCGTCTGCTACTACTCCGACGAGAACGACTACACCGGCTTCGACGCGACCACCGGAGCCGCCACCCTCGACCCCGCCAACGACACCGCCACGGACTCGCAGGGCCAGATCCTCGTGCACAGGACGTGGGACGGTCAGGCGGCGCAGTGGAGCGACCCCGTCGTCGACATCGCCGGGCTGACCCAGGACATGGGAAGCGGCAAGTCGGAGATCGGCGGCGGCCGTCCCGGCATGGCGAACGTGGTCCGCACCACCGACGGCAAGTGGATGATCACCTACGAGTACTGGGGCGGCGGCGCCAACACGCGCTACCAGATCGCAAGCAACCCGCTGGAGTTCTTCAAGGGGTCGGCGACCGGAACCGGCGTCAACTCCCTGCCCGTCGACACCGGCTCGCACACCCTGGCGACCGGCGGCAGCCCGGTCCTCATCCGGCTGCCCGGTGGTCGCCTGGTCTACAACGCGGCAGGCAGCGCAAGCGTCTGGGTCGACCAGACCGGACGCAGCGACGGCACCTGGAAGGAGTACCAGACCACCTCGAAGGCCGGCTACAGCCGCGACCTCCAGTACGTCGACGACACGGGCCGTCTGGTGATCCTCAACAACCAGGGGACCTCGACGATCGCCTACGCCGAGACGGACCTCGGCAACTCGGCCGGCACCTACTACCAGTTGTTCAACCGCAAGACCGACCAGGTCATCGGCACCGGCAACAAGACCAACGACGCCAACCTCGGCAACGGTGACGTGCCCGACGTCCGTCTGGAGGACCCGGGCTCCGCGGCCAACCCCGACACCCAGTTCTGGCACGTGGTGACCGAGCCCGGCGGTGGAACCACGCTGCTCAACAGGGCGGGTGGCCGCGCGGCGGCGATCTGGACCGGCAACGCGACGGCCGGACAGAAGATCGGCCAGTGGGTCGACAACAGCTCCACCGGCAGCTGGAACCTCGTCAGGACCAGCGACGGCCTCTACAAGCTGCAGTCGGTCAAGAACACGAGCCTGTACCTGACCGGAGCAACCGTCGGCGGGCAGCTCACCCTGCAGACGGCGGCCACGGACGGCTCCCAGGACTGGGAACTGGTCCGGTAGCCGCCCCCGACGCGAAACGACAGTCGGCACGAACCCCCGCCACCGGTACGTCCGGGGACGGGGGTTCAAACGTGTGATCCGGCCGTCCTGGCCTGTCGGGACGCCCTTCACGCCGCGGTCGACCGCAGGTTCGACGACAGCGGCGGCGACTGACGAGACCGGGTCGGCCGGAGCGGCGTCGCCGTCGCCTCCGGCGAAAGCCCTTTGCACGGGCCGCCGTCCGGGTGGTGGGGTGGCACGGTGATCGACCACGATGAGGCGGGGACCGTCCGGCCGTCGACCCTGGCCTGGGCGAGCCGGTATCTGAAGGACGGCGAACGGATCGTCAGAACCGAGGCGCTGCACGGCGGCATCACCGCCGAGATGCGCCGGCTGACCATCGGCGCGTCGGACGGAGGCACCCGGGACCTGGTGCTGCGGTCCTTCGTCGACCCGGCCTTCGTGGCACACGCCGAGGCCATGCTGAACCGCGAGGCCGGCACCCTCGCCCTGCTCACGGGCACCGGTGTGCCGGCTCCCGGACCGGTCGCGGTCGACGCGACCGCCGCGCACTGCGAGCACCCGTCACTCCTGATGACACACCTGGCGGGCCGGACGGCCCTCGACGACCAGGGGCTGGAGGCACGCGTACCCCTGCTGGCCCGTCAGCTCGTCGCGATCCACGCCGTGCGGCCCGCCGAGCGTCCCCGGGAGTACCAGGCATGGACGACCGCCGACGCCGTGGTCCCTCCGGACGGCGCCGACGCGACGGCATGGGCGGCGGCGACCGACGTGATCCGCCGGCCGCCGCCGCCCTACGAAGGGCGGTTCCTGCACCGGGACTTCCAGCCGGGCAACGTGCTGTTCCACGTGCCGCCCCCGGGGCCGGCAGGTCCCCGTGTCACCGGCGTCGTCGACTGGGTGCAGACCTCCTGGGGTCCGGCGGACCTCGATGTGGCGCACTGCTCCTCCAATCTCGCGATGCTGCACGGCCCGGCGTGGGGTCTGCGGTTCGCCGAGGCGTACGAGGAGGCCGGCGGGACGCTGGCCGCGGCCGCGGGCGAGCGGTTGTACTGGCGGCTGCTGGACGCGCTGGGGTTCTCGACGTCGGTGCGGTGGGTGGCACGGCCGTGGCAGGAGGCGGGGCGGACCGAGCTGACCACGCGGGCCGTGGAGCAGCGGCTGGACGCCTACGTCACCGCCCTGATGGACGCGCTCGGGTGAGCCGGGGCGCCCGGCTCAGCCGTCGGCGAGCGTCGCCTGCAGGGTGACCTCGGGGACGCCTGCCAGCGCCCGGCTGACCGGGCAGTTCGCCTTCGCCGACGCGGCGAACTCGCGGAACTCGGCCTCCCCGACCCCGGGGACCCGGCCCCTCGTCACGAGCTCGATCCTCGTGATCGTGGGAGTGCCGTCGACCGGCCGCAGGGTCACCGAGGCATCCGTCTCGATCGACTCGGCGGGGAAGCCGGCGCTGGCCAGCGTGCTGGCGAGCGCCATGGAGAAGCAGGTGGCGTGAGCCGCACCGATGAGCTGCTCCGGGTTGGATCCGGGGCCGCCTTCGAAGCGGGACTTGTACGTCACGCCCCCGCTGATGCCGTCGCCGGCGGTGAAGGTCCCGGACCCGCTGGGGATGTCGCCGTTCCAGGCCGCGTGTGCTTTCGAGACGGGCATGTGCCCTCCAGGTGTGGACGGTACGGTCGATGCGGCGCGAAGCCGCCGATGCGGGCATCGTCTCCGACGCTCGGTGCTCACCGGCATCACCTGGACAGGTGAGACCGGAGGAATCGTGCGCGGTGACCCTGTTCGGTGGTGTGCGTCGACGGTGGTCACCACACGTGCTCCCCGTCGGCCCGGCGCCGCTCGAAGACGAGCCGTACCGCCGCGGAACCCTCACCGACCGCGGTCGCGACGCGCTTGACACTCCCGCTGCGCACGTCGCCGATGCAGAACACGCCGGGGACACTCGTCTCGAAGGGGAAGGGCGCTCGACGGCCGGCCGCGAGGGCGTCGAGGTCGTGTCCCGTGAGCAGGAAGCCCCCGGAGTCCGTCGCGAGCCGGCCGCCGAGCCAGCCGGTGCACGGCGTGGCGCCGATGAACACGAAGACCGCGGCGACCTCCAGGGCGGAGCGCCGCCCGGTGGTGCCGTCCACCACGTCGAGCCCGGTGACCGAGGAATCCGCCCTCACGCCGACCGCCTCCGTCCGGACGCGTACCCGGATCCCCGGATGGGAGGTGACCGCGTCGATCAGGTAGCGGGACATCGAGTGGTCGAGGTCGGGTCCCCGTACCAGGAGGTGCACCGGGTCGGACGTCCGGGCCAGGAACATGGCGGCCTGGCCGGCCGAGTTGGCGCCGCCGATCACGGCCACGGGCCGTCCGAGCGCGTTCCCCGCCTCGGCGACCGTCGCCGAGTAGTGGACGCCGTTGCCTTCCCAGTCGCCGATCCCGGGCACGGCCAGGCGCCGGTAGTCGGCACCGGTGGCGATGACGACGTCGCGCGCCCTGAACGTCCGTCCGTCGTCGCAGGTGACGGTGTGGATGCCGGCCTTGCTGGCGAAGGCGGCCGCGCGGGCGTTGCGGTGCAGCCGGACCCCGAACTTCGCCGCCTGGATCGTCCCCCGCGTGGCCAGTTCGGCGCCCGAGAGCCCGGCCGGAAAACCGAGGTAGTTCTCGATCCTGGAGGACGTACCGGCCTGGCCGCCGAAGGCCGCCGCGTCGATGAGGGTGGTCCGAAGCCCTTCCGAGGCACCGTACATCGCCGCCGCCAGACCGCCGGGGCCGCCGCCGACGACGAGCAGGTCACCGACCTCGGGGCCGTCGTCGGCCACCGCGCCGGGCGGCTCCCCGAACTCCGCGGCGATGTCGGCCGGCTGCGGGTTGCGCAGCAGAGGCCGGCCGGGGACGAGGACGAGGGGAAGGTCGGTCACCGGTACCCGGAGTTCACGCAGCAGCGCCTCGGCCTCCGGCTGCTCCTCGAGGTCCAGCCAGCGCACGGCTGTCCGGCCGAGCGAGAACGACTGGAGAAGCGCCCGGCTCCTCTCGTCGTACCGGGAACCGATGAGCGTGAGTCCCGCGCCTCTTCGCACCAGGTTCGCCCGGCGCTCCAGGAACGTCCGCAGGATGTACTCACTGAGGCCGGCGTCCTGGGCGACGAGCCGGAGAATCCGGCGGACCGGAACCCGCAGCAGCCGGCCAGGGGTTCGCATGACACCGGCGAAGCGGGCGCGCTCACCCGTCAGCATGCCGATCTCGCCCAGGAACTCCGCGGGCCCGTACGACGCGACCAGCCGTTCGTCCGGCTCCCCGATCCGGTCGACCACGTCCGCGGATCCCTCGAGGACGACGAAGAAGTCGTAGGACCCGTCGCCCGCCGAGAAGAGGATCTCGCCGGAGTTCGCCGGAAACTCCGATCCGAGCGCCGCCAGTTTCTTGAGCTGGTCGCCGGAGAGCGGTGCCGCCGGGGCCGACACCCAGGGCTGGCCTCGGTCAACGTGGTCCATGTGGTGCCTCTCTCGCTGGTGGGCAAGGGTCCGTGGGGGTGATCCATCCTCCGCCGGGTGCGTCCGCGCGTCCCTCGCGTGAATAGGTGAGGGCGCCGTCCGTGGGCGCGGTGGGAGGCTGGTCCTCGGCGTCGGCCCGGCCCCGCCGTCGTCGTTCCCGGATCCCCTCGCCTGTGGAAAGAAGGAATCGCGTTGACCACCACTCCCGCCCCCGCAGCGGCTTCCGGCACGTTCCTGCTCGGCGGTGACCTTCCGGTGCACCGCCTGGGATTCGGTGCGATGCGCATCACCGGACCCGGGGTCTGGGGCGAACCACGCGATCCGGGCGAGGCGGTGCGGGTGCTGCGCCGGCTGACCGAGCTCGGGGTGACGTTCATCGACACGGCGGACTCCTACGGCCCGTCCGTCAGCGAGCGGCTGATCCGGGAGGCGCTGCACCCCTATCCCGCCGACCTGGTCATCGCCACGAAGGGCGGCTTCACCCGGCCCGGCCCCGGTGTGTGGCTGCCGAACGGCCGGCCCGAGTACCTCAGGCAGCAGGTCGAGCAGAGCCTGCGCAACCTCGGCGTCGAGCGCATCGACCTGTACCAACTGCACCGCATCGACCCGGCGGTGCCGGTGGAGGAGTCCCTCGGCGAGCTGACCTGGCTCCAGCAGGACGGGAAGATCCGCCATGTCGGCCTGTCCCAGGTCTCGGTCGCGCAGCTCGAGCAGGCCCGCGCGGTCGCGGAGATCGTGTCGGTCCAGAACCTCTACAACCTCGCCGACCGCACCTCCGAGGACGTCCTCGCATACTGCGAGGCCGAGAACCTCGCGTTCATACCCTGGTTCCCCATCGCGACCGGCACGCTCGCGGAGTCGCACGGTCCGCTGGCGAGGGTCAGCAGGAGCCACGGCGCGACGCCGTCCCAGCTCGCACTCGCCTGGCTGCTGCGCCGCTCCCCGGTGATCCTGCCCATTCCGGGAACGTCGTCGGTGGCCCACCTCGACGAGAACGTCGCGGCGGCGTCGGTGCGGCTGTCCACCGAGGAGTTCGCGGCGCTGACGAGGGCCGTCTGAGGCAGTCACGTCCCCTTCACCGCGTCCCCTTTACCGCGTCCCGTTCACCGCGTCCCGTTCACCGCAGGGCCCGCTCAGCAGCGGCGGCCGTCGGCGGACCGCGGGTGCGAGGGCGGCACCAGGGCCAGGAGCGCGGACAGCGGGCCGTCGCCGACCGGGGACGGCGGTGCCGACTCGGGCGGCACCCCGCGGAAGGCGCTCGGGGACATCCCGTAGACGGCGCGGAACCGGCGCGAGAAGTGGTAGGCGTCGGGGAAGCCGCACCGCACCGCTATGGCGCGCAGCGAGAGGCCGCTCAGCCACAGCAGCGGCTCGGCCCGCGCCAGGCGCAGCCGTTCGAGCCCCGCGACGGGGCTGACGCCGAGGTGCCGCCGGCAGATCCGGGACAGCGTGCTCTCCGAGACCCCGGCCGCCCGCGCCAGCCGCCCGAGGGGGAGCGGCCGGGCGACGCCGTCCGACCAGTGCGAGCGGACCGCGGCGGCCATGGCGACCAGGGGTTCCGGGAGCGTCTCGGCACCGGTCGCCGGGCCGGGGCCGTGCACGAAGGTGAAGAGCAGCAGCCGCAGGGTTTCCTCGGCGTGCCGTTCCCAGTCCGGCGGGCGGGCCGCGCCGAGCACCAGGAGGTACTGGCAGAGCGCGGCCATCGGGTCGCCGCGCCCCGTCAGGTCCCGGACGACCGGCCAGCCGGTGTCGTCGACGGGCTCCGCGCCGCATGGTGCCGCGGGCAGCCGGAAGTGCGTGTAGGCGTGCCGGCTGGGCCGGCGGGTGTCCCAGTGGAACGTGTCGCGCATACCCGGGCGCACGAGCAGCAGCGCACTGGGCGTCAGCGGCACGGTCAGGCCGTCGCAGACCCAGCGGGCGCTGCCGTGCAGCAGCCAGACGAACTCGTACGACCCGGCGTCCCTGGGGCCGAAGACCGACCCGGGCGGGTAGTCGGCGACCGCGGGACCGAGCCGGGCCAGGAGCACCGGGGTCAGGGGCGGGACGTGTCCGGTCACGGCCTCACCTGTCGCAGCCCCCGGACCGGTCGCGCCGCACCCGGGGCCTGCGGATGTCGGCGATGCCCTTGTAGCCGTACGGGTCCCGGCCCGCGACCAGCACGATGTCCCGGAAGTCGGTCTGGGCCATGGGCACTTCGGCGTCGGGGGGCGCCCAGGGGAGGAGGGAGGAGGCACTCATGTAGTGGTTGACCAGGGCCCGGCGGAAGCCCTGGCGGCCGGTGTTGGGCAGCGACTTGTGCAGCAGGTAGCCGTTGAAGAGCAGCACCGATCCGGCGCCGATCTCGACCGGAACGGCGTCGGCCTCGGCGTACGGGAAGCCGTAGGACTCGGCCGTGCAGTCGTAACGGGCGTCGTCGTGCTGCCGGTTGGGGTAGATGACGCCGGGCCGGTGCGAACCCGGCAGGACCCACAGGCAGCCGTTCTCGACAGTGGCGTCGTCGAGGGCGAGCCAGGCGGCGGTCAGTGACCGGTCCCGGGTGGGGATGAACATCTCGTCCTGGTGCCAGGCCTGGCCCGGCCTGCCCTCGGACTTGACGAACAGCATCGACTGCATCGCCTTGACGTCGGGTCCGATCACCTCGGTCAGCGGGCCGACCACGGCGGGATGGCGCATGGTGTCGAGCATGAGCGCCGACAGCTTGTGCGGATAGTGCACGCACAGGAACCGCCGGACCGTGTCGTCGTCGCTCTCGCCCGCGACCGGCGGCGGCGCCCCGTCCACGATGCCCCGCTCGCCCCGGCAGATCCGTACGGTCTCCGCGCGCAACTGCGCCACCTCGCCCGGCGTCAGGGCGTCCGGGAGCACGGCGTATCCGTCGCGGAGGAAGCGGGTCGCGAGGTCGTCTGTGGGGTCGCTCATCGGGATTCCCTTCGCGCGGGGATGCCGGAACACCGGAATGCGGTCGTGCTCCCGATGGTCCTGAACATCGCGGCCCCGTGCCATGGCCGGCCGGTGCACCCGGATGGCGAATCCGGTCACTCCGCAAGATCGGATCATGTGTCAGAAACAGGACGGACAAGGGCCGTTCATGTGTCTTGACGCATTTCGCCGCATCCGAGTAGCGTCATTCGGCACTTGCTAATACGTATTAACTGGGAGTGCTCATGGCCCCTCCCGAACGACGTAGACGCTCCACCCAACGGGACATCGCCCGGCACGCCGGAGTCTCCCAGGCGACGGTGTCGCTGGTGATCAGCGGAGGCGCGGCGAGTGCGCAGATCGCGGAACCGACCCGGCAGGCCGTGCTGGCGGCGGCCGAGGAACTGGGCTACGCGGCCAATGTCGCCGCACGCAGCCTGAAAGGCGGCCGCAACCGGCTCCTCGGGCTCTACACCTTCGAGTCGGTGTTCCCCACCGACCAGCGCGACTTCTACTACCCGTTCCTGCTCGGCGTGGAGGAGGAGACGGCACGGCAGGGCTACGACCTGCTGCTGTTCTGCTCCGACGGGAGCACGGCCGGCACGGCGAGGGCCGGGCGGTCCATCTACGCCGGCGGGACCAACCGGCTGAAGATCGCGGACGGTTGCGTGCTGCTCGGCCGGAACGTCCGCCGCGAGGAGCTGTCGGCGCTGGTCCGGGAGGACTTCCCGTTCGTCTTCGTCGGACGTCGTGAGGTGGACGACGGTGAACTCTCCTACGTGGCCGCCGACTACGTCTCGGCGACCGCGCACCTCGTCGCGGAGCTGGCGCGACTCGGCCACCGCCGGATCCTGTACCTGCGGGCCCCGGAGGACAGCGAGCCCACCCGGGACCGCGAGGAGGGATACCGGAGCGGGCTGGCCGAGGCCGGCCTCGGCCAGGACGAGGCGCTGATCCGGAGCCTGGCCGACCCGGCCGGCCTGACGGTGGAGCGGCTGGAGGGGTGGATCGACGGACTCGGGATCACCGCGCTGCTGGTCGAGCCGACCGAGGACGACCGGCTCACCGGCGCGCTGGCGACGATGGCCGGCACGGAACGGGTCCGGTTCCCGCAGGACTGCTCGCTGGCCCTGCTGGGCGATCCGCCGTCCTGGACACCGGAGTCCCGGAACTGGACCCGGTTCTCACTGCCCCGCGCCCGGATGGCGGGGGAGGCCGTGCGGCTGCTGATCGAGCTGCTCGACGAGGCGGCCCCGGCGCCGCGCCGGCTGACGGTGCCCTGCGCCTTCGTACCGGGCGACTCGGTCGGCCCGGTTCCCACCGGGGGCGGGAGGCCGAGGGCATGATCCGGATGATCGTGCATCGGCTGCTCATCGGGGTCTTCGTGATGTGGGGCGCCGCCTCGCTGATCTTCCTCATCGTGCGGGCCGCGCCCGGCGACCCCGCCACGGTCCTGCTCGGCCCGGACGCCACCCGCAGCCAGCTCGACCAGTTGCGCGCCTCGCTCGGACTCGACCGGCCGCTCGGCGCGCAGTACCTCAGCTACCTCGGCGACGTCTGCCGGCTCGACTTCGGCGAGTCGCACTGGCTCGGCAGGCCCGCGATGGGCGCGGTCCTCGACCGGCTGCCCGCCACCATCGACCTCACCGTGACGGCCACGGTGATCGCGGTGATCGTGGGGCTCACGCTCGGCATGCTGGCCGGCGCCCGGCCGGGCGGGCTGCTGGACCGGGTGGTCTCGGCCTGCACGATCGCCCTCCAGTCGTTCCCCACGTTCTGGATCGGCATCATGCTGGTGCTGGTCTTCGCCCTCAGCCTGCGCGTGCTGCCCAGTTCCGGGGTCGGCTCGCCCCAGCACCTGGTCCTGCCGGCCGTCACCCTCGCGTTCCCGTTCGTCGCGATCATCGCCCGGCTGACCCGGACCAGCCTCGCGGAGACGATGCGCGAGAGCTACATCCAGACCGCCCGCTCCAAGGGACTGACCGAGCGTCAGGTGCTGTTCGGGCACGCCCTGCGCAACTCGCTGATCCCGGTGGTGACCGTGGTGGGCGTCCAGGTCGGGGCGCTGGTCGGCGGCGCCGTGATCGTCGAGAACGTGTTCGCCTGGCCCGGCCTCGGCTCGCTCGTGGTGGAGGCGGTGGCCAACCGCGACTACACGGTCGTGCAGGGCGCCACCCTGCTGATCGCCGGCATCGTCGTCGTCCTCAACCTGATGGCCGATCTGCTCATCGCCCAGCTGGATCCGCGGATCCGGACGGGAGCCGTCTGATGGCCGGCGTCACCGTGGCCGTCGAGAAGCCGGCGGCGCCTGAGCGGCGGGCCCGGCGCCCGCTCCTGTCCCGGGTCCCCGCCCTGGTCGTGGGCTGCTATCTGCTGGTGGCCCTCGTCGGACCCATGGTGATCCACTACGACCCGGTGCACACCTCCCTGGAGGACCGGCTGCTCGCACCCGGCTCCAAGGTGTCCGGCGGCGGCACGGCCTGGCTCGGCACGGACGGCCTCGGCCGCGACCTGCTCGCCCAGATCGTCTACGGGGCCCGCACGGCGGTGCTGATCGGCGTGTCCACGGTCGGGCTGTCCTGCCTGGTCGGGGTCCTGCTCGGCGCCGTCGCCGGCTACTTCCGGGGTGCCGCCGACGCGGTCCTCGCCCGGATCTTCGACGTCCTGCTGGCGTTCCCCGCGATCCTGCTGGCCATCGTGATCGCGGGCGCCTTCGAGCGCAGTGTCCTGCTGGTCGTCGTCGCGCTCTCGGCCACCGGCTGGATCACCTTCGCCCGCGTCACCCGCGGCATCGCGCTCTCCGTCCGGGAACGGCCCTGGGTGGACGCCGCGCGGGTGCTGGGCGTGCCCGGCCGGACGGTCCTCGCCCGGCACGTGCTCCCCTTCACGGCGGGACCGGTCGTCGCCCTCGCCACGCTCGAATTCGCGCTGGTGGTGCTGGCGGAGGCCGGGCTCAGCTTCCTCGGCATCGGACTGCCCCCGTCGACCGTCTCCTGGGGACAGGTCATCGCCAACGGCAAGGAATACCTCGAAACACAATGGTGGATCTCCACCCTGCCGGGCATCGCCCTGTCCCTCCTGATCGTCAACGTGGGCATCCTCGGCGACCAGCTCACCGCCCGCTACGGGCGTGGCCGCCCCGACTGAACCCGCCAGGTACAGCGCCTCACCCACCGGCTGACTCCGACCGACCCTCGATCGAGAGGAGCACCATCATGACCAGGACGCGTGAGCACGGGCGGCGCCGGCTGATCCGGCTCGCCACCACCGCCACGGCGGGCGCGGCGCTCCTCGCCGCGTGCAGCACGACCAGCGGTGAGGACGGAGGAGGTTCCTCCGCCTCGGGCGACGTGACGGTCGCCGGCACCTACCCGATCGAGAGCCTGGACCCGCATGGGGCCCAGGGCGCCTCCACCGGAACCCAGCTGGCCGCACAGGAGATCTTCAGCAGACTGGTGAAACCCACCGCGGACGGCACCCTCGAAGGCGACCTCGCCACCTCCTGGAAGGCCAGCAAGGACGTCACGGCCTGGACGTTCACACTGCGCTCCGGCGTCACCTTCTCCGACGGCACCGCCCTCGACGCGGACGATGTGGTCGCCTCCTTCCAGCGCATGATCGGCCTGAACGGCCCCAACGCGGGCAACTTCCCCGGCGACACGATGACCAAGGTCTCCGCCACCGAGGTGGTCCTGCACAGCCCGGCACCCGACGCGTCCGTCCCCGGCAAGCTCGGCACCTTCTACGTCCTCCCGTCGGGCGTCGGCAAGGACGACACCGCCTTCTTCAACCACCCCGTCGGCTCGGGCCCGTTCACCGTCGACGCCTTCACCCCGAGCGGGTCGCTGGTCCTGGTGCCCAACAAGAAGTACCGGGGCACCAAGCCCACGCTGGGCAAGGTCACCGTGCGGAACATCCCCGAGCTCGCGTCCCGCCTGACCGCACTGCGCACCGGCGAGGTCGACGTCGTGTGGGGCATCCCCGACGACCAACTGGCCTCTCTCAAGAGCCAGCAGGACCTGACGGTGCAGACCGTGCCGAGCAGCGCCGAGTTCACCATGTGGTTCAACTCCTCGATCCCCGCCCTCAAGGACGCGAAGGTACGCAGGGCCATCTGGCAGGCGGTCGACTTCAAGACGATCATCAGCAAGCTGTATCCCGACACCGGCAAGGCGGCCGACGCACCCGTGACGAGCGTCGTCCTCGGCCACGCGGCACAGCCGGCCGTGGCCTACGACCCCACGGCCGCCAAGGCGGCCCTCACCGCCGCGGGCTTCGACTTCTCGAAGAAGCTCCGCCTCCAGTTCGCCAACGACGAGTTCAAGCCCTTCGTCCAGGCCGTCGTCTCGGACCTCCAGAAGGTCGGCGTGCAGGTGGATCCGCTGGAGAAGGAGCAGGCCGTCTTCACGGAGGACCTGCTCGCGCTCAAGTGGGACATCAACTTCCAGCAGCTGGCCACCCCCAGCTACGACGCGGCCAGCAACCTCGGCCGCCTCTACACCTGTGCGGCCAAGCGCATGGGCTACTGCAACAAGCAGCTGGACGGCCTGCTGGCGGCGGCCGGCGCCACGGCCGACAAGCAGAAGCGCACCGACCTCTACGGCCAGGCCAGCCGCATCATCTGGCAGGACGCCGTCGGGATGTACCCGATGTCGGTGAGCATCGCCTACGCCTGGAACAGCGACCTCAAGGGATTCGTCCCCGACGCCAGCGGGCTGCCGGACTTCGCCACCGTACGGACGGGCGGCTCGTGACCCCCGCCGGAGCCGGAACCGCGCGGGAGAGCGGGGCCGGGAAGGCGGCGCCCGCGACCGACGGGCCGATCCTGCGGATCGACGACCTGGCGGTGGAACTGCCCGGCCCGCACGGCACCCGGACCCGCGTCGTGGACGGTGTCTCCTTCGACGTGCCACGGGCCACCACCGTGGGGCTGATCGGCGAGTCGGGCAGCGGGAAGACCATGACCGCGCAGGCGATCCTGGGCCTGCCGCCCGAGGGCGCCACCCTGTCCGGCCGGCTGCTGTGGCATGGCGAGGACCTGCTCGCCGCCGGCCCCGCCCGGCGCCGCGCGGTACGCGGCCGGGAGATCGCGATGATCTTCCAGGACCCCCTCGCGGCCCTGAACCCGACCCAGCGGATCGCCCGTCAGATCGGCGAGGTGCCACGCCGCGACCGGCTGCCCCGCGCCGAGGTCAACCGCCGGGTCGTCGAACTCCTCGACCGGGTCGGGGTGCCCGAGCCGGAACGGCGGATGCGCGCCTACCCGCACGAACTCTCCGGAGGTCTCCGCCAGCGTGCCGTGATCGCCATGGCGCTGGCCGGCAACCCCGCGCTGCTGCTCGCCGACGAGCCCACCACGGCACTCGACGTCACCGTGCAGTCCCGGATCCTGCGGCTGCTGGCCGGCATCCAGGCGGCGGACGGCCTTGCGATGCTCCTCGTCAGCCACGACCTGCGGGTCGTGTCGCACGTCGGCGAGCGGGTCGTCGTGATGTACGCGGGACGGGTCTGCGAACGAGGGCCCGCCCGTGACGTCCTGCGCCGGCCCGCCCATCCGTACACCGCGGCCCTGGTGCGCAGCGTGCCCGCCGTCCGGACCCGCACCGCACTGGCCGACCCGCTGCCCGGGGCCCCGGCGACACCGGCCAACCGCCCGGCCGGCTGCGCCTTCCACCCGCGCTGTCCGATGGCCCGCGCCCGGTGCCGCGCCGAACCGCCCCAGGTACGGGAGGTGGCGCCGGACCGCTGGAGCGCCTGCCACTTCGCCGAGGAGGTGCCGGGACCGTGAGCGCGAGCGAACGCGAACTCCTCGACGTGCCCGCACCTCCCGGCGGACACGCCCTCCTCGACGTGCGCGACCTGCGCGTCACCTACGGCGGCCGGGGCGGCGCCCGGTGGGGAGGCCGGGCCGGCCGGGCCGCCGTGGACGGGGTGAGCCTGTCGGTGGCCCCCGAGGAGACAGTCGGGCTCGTCGGCGAGTCGGGCTCCGGCAAGACCACCGTGGCCCGCTGCGTGGCCGGACTGCTGCGGCCCGGCGCCGGGACCGTCACCTTCGAGGGACGGCCGCTCGGCCGCGCGGGGCGCCGCCCGCCCGAACTGCAGCGTGCGGTGCAGATGGTGTTCCAGGACCCGCGTTCGTCGCTGAACCCGCGGATGACGGTCGCCTCGATCATCGCCGAGGTCTGGCGCACCCACCCGGTCACCGCGCCCGAGGGCGACCGCACCGGGGCCCTGCACCGGCTCCTCGCCGACATGGGCCTCGACCCCGAGGTGGCGGCGCGCCGCGCGGGGGACCTGTCCGGCGGTCAGTGCCAGCGGGTCAGCATCGCCAGGGCGCTGGCGGTACGGCCCCGGCTGCTGGTCTGCGACGAGGCGGTGTCGGCGCTCGACGTGTCGGTCCAGGCCCAGATCCTGCGGCTGCTGGTCGATCTGCGCGGCCGGCACCGGCTCGCCATGCTGTTCATCTCGCACGACCTGGGGGTGGTGCACCAGATCGCCGACCGGGTGGCGGTGATGCACCGGGGCGTGATCGTGGAGGAGGGCCGCACCGGCGAGGTGCTGACCGCACCGCGGCACCCCTACACCCGGGCGCTGCTGGACGCGGCCCTGGACCTCGACGACTCGGTGCCGGGGGACGGCACCGCCGACGGCAGGGCGGTCGTATGAGCCGTATGAGCGGGAGCGGGGCCGGAGAGAGGCGCGCCACCAGAACTCCCGCGCGTGCCACCGGTACTCCCGCGCCGATCGGCTGGAACACCTGGGACGTCCGTACGCACACCGGTATGAGCCGGCTGCCGTCAGGACCGCGGGTGCGGTTCGGCGTGCTCGGCCCCGGAGGCCCGGTGCTCGACGGGTTCACCTGGCGCGACGGTTTCGAACGGCTCGGGCCGCACACCGTGGACGGCAGCTACGCCGAGGCGACGGTACGGGCGGCGGGACACCGACTGCGGCTGGAGTTCGCGGGCGGACCCGGCGACATCCTGTACGTCCGCGCCGAGAGCACGGGCCGCGTCGCGCTGTCCGTGGACGGTCTCACCGGCGTCGTCGAGCCGACGCGGCGCCCGAGGGCGATGGTCCGTCCGGATACGGCGGAGCGTCCGGGTACGGCAGGGCGTCCGGATGCGGCGGCGGGGGCCGGCGACTTCCTGCTCGGGACCGTCCTCGCGGGCGGGCTCCGCTGGACCGTCACCGCCTCGTCGGCCGCGGACCGGGTCGAGGGCCCGCCGGACGCGCTGGTCCTGGCGTTCCGCGTCCCGGGCCCGGTGGAGCTGCGGATCGGGCCGGCCGACGCACCGGGCACGGCGGCGCGCACCGCCGGCGTACTCGCGTCGCACCGCGCCGCCGCCGACCTGACGCGGCTGCGGTCCGGCGGCCGGCTCGGCGCCGCCGCCGACGCCCTGGCCACGGCCGTCACCTGGAACACCGTCCACGCCCCCGACCTCGGCCGGGTCCTCACCCCGACCTCCCGGGACTTCGTCTGCGCCGAGCGGACGGGCTTCTACGGCACCTGGGCCCTGCACGCCTGGGACACGTTCTTCACCGGCCTCGTCGCCTCCGCCGTCGACCGGGACTACGCGCGCGGCATCTTCGAACAGATCCTTCCGTACGCCGACGAGACCGGCATGATCCCGAACCGGGTCTCGGACGACAGGGGCCGCACCGACGACCGTTCGCAGCCGCCGGTCGGCGCGCTGACGGTGTACCAGGCGTATCTGGCGGGCGGCCTGTCGCACGGGACCCGCGACACGACGCTGCTGCGCAGCACCTTCCCGGCGCTGCTGGCCTGGCACGACTGGTGGCCGCGGGCCCGCCGCGGACCGCACGGGCTGCTCGCCTGGGGCTCCGACCCGATCGCGGGCGACCCGGCGTCGGCCACCCTGGACCGGGCAAAACGCGAGTCGGGCCTGGACGATTCGCCGATGTACGACGAGGCCCGGTACGACCCGGCGACCCACACCATGGATCTCGCCGACGTCGGCCTGAACGCGCTGCACATCGCCGACGCCGAGGCACTGGCGGACATCGCCGGCATCCTGGGGGAGCAGGCGACGGCCGACCGGCTGCGCGCCGAGGCCGCCACGGCGAGGGCGGCCGCCGACCGGCTGCTGTGGGACGCCGAGCGGGGCGGCTACCGCAACCTCACGGCGGCGGGCACGCACGATCCGCACGTCTCGCCGACGATGCTGTACGCGCTGCTCGGCGGGTTGCCGGACGCCGGCCGTGCGGCAGCCACCGCAGCGGACCTGCTGCGGCCCGAAGTGCTGGGCGGCACACGGCCGCTGCCCAGCGTCGCCCGCGACGACCCCGGTTTCGCGGCCACCTACTGGCGCGGCCGGATCTGGGCGCCGATGGCCTACCTCGCCGTCCGCGGACTGCGCCGGTACGGGCTGACGGAGCTGAGCCGGCCGGTGGTCGGGAACCTGCTGCGGCTGTTCCTCGACGAGTGGCGCGGGTACGGCCACGTCCGGGAGAACTATCCGGCCGTCGACGGCGAGAACCTCACGGGCTTCGAGAAGCGTTCGGACGGGCTGATGGCCTGGGGAGGCCTGCTGGCGTACCTCGCCTTCGGCGAACTGGCCGACGCGCGCCCCGACGGCTGGCGGTTCGCCCACCCGGGCGAGCCCGCGGAACTCGGCAACCTGCCGCTCGGCGAGGGCCGCCTCGGCGTGCGGGCGGCGAAGCGGCTCACCGTCCGCCTCGAAGGGCGGGTCCTGCTGGACACGGCGCCCGGCGTCGTCGTCCGGGGATACCGGCGAACCGCCGACGAGGTCACCGGGACCGCCGAGGGCACCGGCGACCTGCTCGTCACCCCGCCGGGCGACGGTCCGCCCGTGCCGGTGGACGTACGCGGCGCACCCCGGAGATTCACGTTCGGTCCGGACGGCACGGGTGACGTACGGGAAGGGAGCGGTACATGAGCGCGCCGACGTCGGCGGCCACGGACATCCTCGTCGTCGGCGGGGGCCTCGGCGGGGTGGCCGCGGCACTGGCCGCCCTCGACCGGGGGCGGACGGTCCTGCTCACCGAGGAGACCGACTGGATCGGCGGGCAGCTCACCAGCCAGGGCGTGCCGCCCGACGAGCACGCCTGGATCGAGCAGTTCGGCGCCACCCGCACCTACCGCGCGCTGCGCGAGGCGATCCGCGACCACTACCGGACCTGGTATCCGCTCACCGAGGAGGCCCGGCGGCGCCGGTATCTCAACCCGGGCGAGGGGCGCGTGAGCCCGCTGTGCCACGAACCGCGGGTCGGCGCCGCCGTGCTGACGGCCATGGTCGCGCCGTACGTGGCCGCCGGGCGGCTGCGGATCCTGTACCGGCACCGTCCGGTGGCCGCCTCCGTGGACGGCGACCGGGTGCGGTCCGTGGTCGTCGAGGGCCCGGACGGCACCCGGGTCGAGGTGTCCGCGCCGTACGTCCTGGACGCGACGGAACTCGGCGAGCTGCTGCCGCTGACCGGCACCGAGCATGTCACGGGCTTCGAGTCACGGCGGGACACCGGGGAGCCGAGCGCACCCGACGAGGCGCAGCCGGGCAACATGCAGGCGTTCTCTTGGGTGTTCGCCGTCGACCACCGGGCCGGGGAGGACCACACCGTCGACCGGCCGGCCGGTTACGACCGCTGGGCCGCCTACCATCCCCCGCAGTGGCCGAACCGGCTGCTGAGCCTCAGCGCCCCCGACCCGAGGACGCTGGAGACCGTACCGCGCGGGTTCACCCCGAACACCGACTCGGGGCCGGTCGTCGCCGACCAGAGCAAGGACGCGGGCGACAAGGAACTGTGGGAGTTCCGCCGGGTGTTCTCCCGGAAGCTGTACCGGCCGGGGTTCGCCGCGAGCGATGTCACCATCGTCAACTGGCCCATGATCGATTATCTGCCCGGACCGCTGATCGGGGTGGACGACAAGGAGCGGGACCGGCATCTGGCGGGAGCCCGTGAGCTCAGCATGAGCATGCTCTACTGGCTGCAGACCGAGGCCCCCCGCCCCGACGGCGGCACCGGCTGGCCCGGGCTGCGGCTGCGCGGCGACGTGCTGGGCACGGCCGACGGGCTGGCCAAGGCACCGTACATCCGTGAGTCACGCCGGATCGTCGCCCGGCGCCGGATCGTCGAACAGGACCTGTCCCTCGCCGTGCGGGGCGAGCACGGAGCGGTGCGCCACCCGGACTCGGTCGGCATCGGGATGTACCGGATCGACCTGCATCCGTCCACCGGCGGCGACACCTACATCGACGTGGCCAGCAGCCCCTTCCAGATCCCGCTGGGCGCCCTGCTCCCGGTGCGGATGCGGAACCTGCTGCCGGTGTGCAAGAACATCGGCTCCACCCACATCACCAACGGCTGCTACCGGCTGCACCCCGTCGAGTGGAACATCGGCGAGGCGGCCGGGTCACTGGCGGCCCACTGCCTCGACAACCGGCTGGACGTGGAGCAGGTGTACGAGGACGCCCAACGTCTGCACCACTTCCAGGACGAACTCACGCGCGCCGGGGTGGAACTGGCCTGGCCCGAGGTCAAGGGGTATTGATGGGCGCGGAGGGCAGAAGCGGCCACGGGGCGAGACCGGCCGAGCGATCCAGGTCAGGAGGGGCAGGCGAAGCGCCCCAAAGAGGCGCGGGGCTGTATCAGCATGCGGCTCCGCCGCGGGGCGCGACCAGCCACGACGGCGCTGCAGCCGCACGACGGCCCACCACGGCGCGCACAGCGGAGCGCCTGGTCGACGGCCGCGCCCTGCTCTCCGGCGTCATCGTCCCGCTGGTCACCCCGATGGACCGCCCCGGACACCCCTCGGCCCCGGCCGCCGATCTCCTGCTCACGGCGCTGGCGGCCGCAGGCGCACGCGGTCTCATGCTCTTCGGCAGCAACGGCGAGGGCCCGCTGCTCCCCACGGCACAACTGGGCGACTTCTCGGCCGGGGTGGCGGCACGCTGGCGCGAACTCACCGACAGCGGACCGGTGTTGATCAACGTCACGGCACCCGGCACCGCCGAGGCGCTGGCCCGGGCGGAGGCCGTCCGGCCCGCCGCCCCCGACGCGCTGGTGCTCAGTCCGCCGGTCTACTTCCACCACCGGCACGACGAGATCGTCGCCCACTACGCGGCCTTCGCCGGCCTCGGCATTCCCGTCGTCGCCTACAACGCTCCCCGCTACAGCAACCCGCTGACCCCCGCCCTGCTCGACGAACTGACCGGCCTCGCACACCTGGTGGGTGTCAAGGACAGCTCGGGCGACCCGGCGCTGTTCGGACACGCCCTCTCGGCGGCCCGCCGGCGCGACGACTTCGGAGTCAGCCAGGGCGCGGAGCGGCAGGCACTGGACGGGCTGCGGCTCGGAGCCGACGGAATGGTGCTCGGGGTGGCCAACGTGGCCCCCGCGGTGACCGCCGAGCTGTTCCGGGCCCACCACGACGGCCGGGACGACGACGCCCGGCGCGCGCAACGGCTGCTCGACGAGGTGCTGGCGCTGCACACCGTACGTCCCGGAGTTCCGGCGGTGAAGGCCGTCCTCGCCGAGCGAGGGCTGTGCCCGCCGCATGCCGCGGCGCCCTTCACCCCGTGCTCCGACAAGGAACGGCAGGCCCTGCTCGACCTGCTCGCCCCCCTCGACGCACATCTCATACGTGCCTGATCCCAGACGCACGCCCCCATCTACACCCACACCCACACCGGCATCCACGCCGGCATCCACGCCGGCACCCGCACTTGCCGCCGACCCGGTGCGCGGGATGCCCCGCGCCGGGTCCCTCTCCTCCGTTCCGCCCGAAAGGGGTGGCCCACCATGTCCGACAGCAGACCGAACGGCATCGCCATGAACCGCAGATCCTTCGCCCTGGGAGTCGTCGGCGCCACGGCGACCGCCGCGTTGGGCCCGGTGGCCCTCGGAGCCACGGCCCAGGCGGCCGGCCGGACCTCCGCGTCGGGCCGGCACGGCGCCTTCTTCGAGGAGCAGACCCTCTGGGACTCCGTCGAGGGCCCGCTCGTGAGCTATCACGTCCACGCGCTCGCCGTACTGCCCGACGACACCGTCCTGGCCGTGACCGAGGGCCGCCACGAGGTGTGCGACGCCGGGCCCCGTGACCTGCTGCTGCGCCGCAGCACCGACGGCGGCCGGACCTGGGAGGAGACCCGCACCCTGGTCGCCTCCGTCGACGGACAGTCCTGGGGCAACCCGGCGCTGGTCGTGGACCGGGAGACACGGGAGGTCTTCCTCTTCTACATGCTCTCGCTCCGGCTCCCGCAGAACACCTCGTGCTCGGGCGACTCGGGCGAGCTGTACGTGATCTCCAGCCGGGACAGCGGGCGGACGTGGAGCGAAGTACGCAGCCTGGCAGGCCTGTTCGACGGCTTCCCCTACAACTGGGCGCTGCACGGCCCCGGTCCGGGCCACGGACTCCAGCTGCGCTCCGGCCGGCTGCTGCTCAACTGCCTGCACCGCAGGGTGATCGTGGGCAACACCGTCGCCCAGCGGATGTACGGCGTGGCGCCGGTCTACAGCGACGACCACGGCGCCACCTGGCAGGCGACCGGCGCGGTGCCCGTACAGGTCGCCGACCCCATCAACGAGGCGCGGATGGTGCAGCGCTCCGACGGCACCGTCGTCGTCAACGGCCGCTTCGCGTCGGGCGGTGAGAACCAGCGCATCGTGTCCGTCAGCACCGACGACGGAATGACCTGGTCGCAGCCCGCGCTCGACGGCAGCACCGGCTCGTTCAACGCGGTGGACGCCGGCCTGCTGCGCTACACCGGCGGCCCCGGCAGCCGCGCACCCGGGCGGGTGCTGTTCAGCCGGCCCGACTCACCCGTCAGGTACAACATGACGGTGGCGGTCAGCTACGACGAGGGCTTCTCCTACCGGTACCAGCGGGTCGTCAACGAGAACCGCTCCTTCTACTCGGATCTCGCCCGGCTGTCCGACGGCACCATCGTGCTGCTCTACGGCTGCGACGGCGACATGGCGAGTGTCCCGCGCCAGGTCAATGTCTGCTGTTTCTCCCTCGACTGGCTGACCGGCGGCCGCGACAGCCTGCGCCACGGTCCCCACTACCCGGAGGCCGTCGTCGCGTTGGCCGAAGCGGACCGCGAGGTCACCGGCGGCGCCGTGCAGACCGTCGCCGATCCGCTCGCCCGCCGTGGCGAGCGCCTGGTCCTCACTCCCGAACAGGTCGGCGACACCGTGGAGTTCACCTTCCGGGTGCCGCGCACCGGCGACTACGAGCTGCTCCTGCGCTACTACCGCACGGCGGACGGCGCCCTGACCACCGTCACCGTGGACCGCACCCCACTGCCCGCCTTCGCGATCGACACCACGGCGCAGACGGCGGACGGCTTCGACCTGGCGCACCTCGGTGCCACCCGGCTGCGCGCCGGACGGCACACCCTGCGCTGCGCGGTGACGGGACCCGGCAGGGGCGGCGGGACGCGGCTCGGCCTCGACTCGCTCAGCCTGATCGAGGCGCCGGGCTCCGCCGACGTGCGCGCGGAGGTGGTCGTGGACAACG
Source organism: Streptomyces sp. NPDC058464 (assembly GCF_042721035.1). Taxonomy (NCBI): domain Bacteria; kingdom Bacillati; phylum Actinomycetota; class Actinomycetes; order Kitasatosporales; family Streptomycetaceae; genus Streptomyces; species Streptomyces sp. NPDC058464. The sequence continues at coordinate 21,421 of NZ_JBHXMA010000047.1, read as the reverse complement.
ACCGGCTGGGCTTCGCGCTCGTCAGCGGCAGCTGGCCCACGGCGACCGCGGACCCCGGCTACTGGTCGGGCAACTACCGTACGGCGCCCGCCGGTTCGGGCGAGCGGAAGGTGCGCTGGCAGCCGGCCGTGCCGCAGGACGGCGTGTACGAGATCCAGACGTCCTGTCCGCCGTCCGCCAACCGGGCGAGCAACGCCCCGTACACCGTCGTCCACGCGGACGGCACCACCACCGTGCGCGTCGACCAGCGGGCCGCGGGCACCACCGACCCGCGCGGCGGTACCTGGCTCCCGCTCGGCGAGTTCCGGCTCCAGGCCGGTCTCACCACGTCGGTCGAACTGACCAACGACGCCGACGGCGTGGTGGCCGCCGACGCGATCCGCCTGCTGGGCCCGAAGACCTGACCCCCGGCCTCACGGACGGGCGGCCCCGAGCGCCGTGAGCAGGCCGTCGGCCAGGAACTGGGCCTGGGCCCGCGGGGTTTCGGCCGTTGCCGCCGTGGCGCGTACGACGGCCTTCAGATGCGCGCCGGGGAACGTGGCGGCGTAGCCCTGCGCGTCGTCGGCGGCGTACGCCGCCGCGAGTGCCGGGCCGAGGGCCTCCGCGTGTGCCTCGGCGAAGGCACGGGCGTTCGCCTCGCTGCTGAGCCGCGCGTACTCGTGGCCGTACGCGTCCGCCTCGGCCGCGGCGTACCCGTTGGCCAGGGCGTAGTCGCGGGCGCCCGTGTGCCCCTCCGCGTAGGCGGAGGCACGGTCGTAGGCGGCGTCGTACAGCCGCAGCAGCAACGGGTCCAGCGCCGACCGCCAGGTGTCCGGTTCGGCAGGTGCGCCCTGGGCCGCCGCACGGTGCAGCTCCGCCGGCGCGGCCGTGTCCGCTGTCCCCGCGAGCAGCGGCAGCACGGTGTCCGCCTGCCAGAGGTGCACGGCCGCCAGCCCGGCGGGAACCCCCGCCGGGCCGAGGAGGCCGTGCAGCCGGTCGGCCCAGGCGTCCGCGGCGGTCGGCGGCAGTTCCCCGTGGACGGCGGTGGCGAGCCGCCACAGCCAGTCGGGCACGCCGGCCGCGGGCGGCTCGGCGGACCCGGTCCGCAGCGCGGCGCGGAACGCCGCCGGGGCGGCCGTGGTCGTGGCCATGTGCGCTGTCCTCCCGGCCGCGTCAGGCGTGCAGGCTCGTGCCGTCGATCGCCACGCGGCGACCCTCCCTGGTGTGCGGGAAGTAGTCCCACACCGCGTGGTGCTGCACGCTGCGGTTGTCCCAGAACACCAGCGTGCGCTCCTGCCAGCGGACCCGGCAGTGCAGCAGCGGGGTACGGGCGATGTGCGCGTACAGCATCCCCAGCAGGGCGTCGCTCTCGGCACGCGACAGCTGGGTGATGTGCGAGGTGTAGGGGGCGTTGACGAAGAGCAGCTTGCGGCCGTTCTCCGGATGGCGGACGACGACCGGCTGCTCGGTGCGCGGCACGTCGTACTCGGGCGGCGGGGTCAGCCCGGCGTCCGTCCAGGGCTTGGCGCCGTCGTGGAGGGCGGTCAGGCCGTCGAGGAAGCCGCGCAGGGCGGGGGAGAGCAGCTCGTAGGCGAGGTGCATGTTGGCGAACAGGGTGTCGCCGCCGCTGCCGCCCTCGGGGATCGTGGTGATGTACAGCATGGAGCCGAGGGAGGGCTCGGCGTCGGCGGTGCCGTCGGAGTGCCAGCCGTTGCCGGCGACGGCCTTGGAGTCCTTGTCCGCCTTGATCTCCAGGATGTGCGGGTCGGAACCCTCGGCGGCGAGCGCGACGGGGTGCAGTTCGCCGAAGACGCCCGCGAACCGCTTGTGTTCCTCGGGGGTCAGGTCCTGGTCGCGGAAGACCAGCACGTGGTGGGTGTGGAAGGCGTGCTTGAGCTCCTTCTCCTGCTGCGGCGTCAGCTCACGGGAGAGGTCGAGGCCGGTGACCTCGGCGCCCAGCACCGGCGTGATCGGGGCGACGGAGAGGGTGTCGTAGGGCTCGGCGGGGCGGGTGGTGAGCTGCTCTACCGCGCGCAGCGCGTAGTCCTCCATGAGGAACCTCCTTGGGACGGGGCGAACGGAAGCGTTGACGGGTGTGCGGGGTCAGAGCCCGCGGTCGAGGAGTTCGGCGACCACCAGGCGGCCGAAGGCGAGGTTGCCGTGGATCGTGTCGTCGGCCTGGCAGAAGACCGCCCGCTGGTGTCCCGAGTCGTCGGTGACGCGGGCGCGCAGATCGACCAACTCCACGCCCCGAGCCGTGAGTTCGGTGCTGATGACGTCCTGGGCGGCGAAGAAGACGGACGCGTCGGACATGCCGGGGACGCGCTGCGGCGGCAGCGGAGCCAGCACACGCAGCCCGAGGGCGGCCGTACGGTCGTAGAAGGCGAGCGCGCCGCGGACACTAGCCCGGACCAGGTCGGCGAACAGGCCGCTGCGCAGGAACCGTTCGGGCACGCTGCCGTGCCGGTCGCGGTGGATGTCCCAGTTCTGCCGGGTGGCCACCGTGTGCGCGCTCAGCCCGAACGTGCACACGAGCGGCACCCCGAGCCCCGCGAACCCGGCCACGTCCAGGGTGTTCAGGAACTCCCCGACCAGCCGCCGCGTCTCGGCGTCCCGGAAGACCAAGTCACCTTTGTCGTCGAGGTCGTCGAGGTCGTCGAGGAACGGCCCGAGGAAGTCCCGCCCCGAGCCGACCGGTCCGCCCACGAAGGGCAGCCCCGCCTGCTGCGCGGCCCGCCCGACACAGCCGGCGTGGGAGTCACCGAGCAGGAGGAACCGGGCGGGAACGGGGGGCGTAGTAGTCGAGTACGGCGTCGTCACACCAGTGGTCCTCTCCGCCGGTGACGGGGGTGGAATGCGCGCGGGCGGGCGCGGGCGGCGCGGTGTCGGTAGCGGGCCGGACACCCCGGAAGAAGTGCCGCATCACGAAGGCCACCCCGTCGGGGGTGACCGTGCGCAGGTTCGGCTCGTAGAACGCCGCCCGGTACGGAAAGCCCGTGACGATCTCGTACGACGGGAAGTAGTCGACGTCGTCGGAGGCGTCGGCGAGCTGGCCGGCCGCGGCGCGCAGCACCGACTTGGAGTGGGTGGTGGCGACCAGCGCGTGGCGGCCGGTGGCGGTCGCCGTCAGCGGGACCGGGGAGACGGTGAGGACCGTGCGCAGCCGGGAGTTGACGCCGCGCGCCATCGCGAGCACGTCGGTGAGGTCGCGGAGCACCCGGTCCACCGTGTGGTTGTGCAGGACGTGCCGGCCGGGGTCGTAGGTGCCGCGCACCGTACCGGGGCACATCGGCAGGACGGTACCGGTACGGACGTCGTGCCAGGCCTCCGTCAGGCCGAGGGTGAACACCAGTACCTCGGCCCGGTCGAGGGCGGTCCGGACCGCGTCCAGGGTGACCGCGCGGGCGCGCAGCACGTCGTCCGCACAGGCGTGGCCGTCCGGCTCCACGGTGGGCCGGTAGGGGTCGTGGAAGGCGCCGGCCTCCTCCCACACCTCCTCCGGCGGCTTCTCCTCCTCCAGCGCCCAGGCGACCCACTGGCGCAGCGCGGCGGCCGTGTAGATGTTGCCGGTCCGGAAGGAGAACCGGCGGTATCCGCGCGCCGCCTGCTCGGCGGGCGTCAGGCCCGGGGGCGGGAGCTCGGCGTCGTACCAGTGCATGCCCTCCGTCAGGAGGGCCCGGCCGATGTGCGCGGCGAAGCAGGATCCGGCGGTGACCACGGGATCGTCCTGGCCGATCGTGAACTTCGGCGTCCACAGGCCGTCGATGTCCGCGGCGTCGGGCTCGGCGACCGCGGTGCGCCAGAACGACCTCGCGGGCAGGTGGGTGTACGGATGCTGCACGGTTGGTCTCCTCAGATCCGTCCGGCGGGCTGCGGCCGGGCGGCGGACGGGGACCCGGTCTCGGCCAGGGTGGCGGCGATCTCCCGGACATGGGGTTCGGCGACGATCTGGTAGTGGTCGGCGTCGACGTGGTGCAGCCGGTACGGCGAGGGAAGGTGGGCGTCCCAGGCACCGGGGGCGGTCGGTTCGGGCGCGAGCGGGGCCTCGGCCACGGGGCGTGCCGCCAGCCATACGGCGGCGGGCGTCCGGCGCAGCCGCGGCAGCCGGTGCCCGGCCATGGCCGCCAGGTTGGCACGGCAGCAGCGCGCGAGCCGCTCGGCGTAGACACGACCGGCCTCCGTGAGGGGACCGACGGTGCCGGTGAGGGGCTCGGCGGCACCGGTGAGGGGTTCGGCGGTGTCGTGCATCGGCTCGGTCGGCCGCCCCGCACCGTTTCCGCCCAACTCGCGGGCGAAGACGGCCTGTACGCGCTCCTCGTCGTAACCGGCGAAGCGATGTCCCGTCCCGGGCGGCGGCGGGTCGAGGAGATGGAGGGCGGTCACCGGCCGGTCGCCGGCCTCGGCGAGCGTGGCCATCGACAGCGCGGTCCACGCCCCGAACGACCAGCCGGCGAGCGCCAGTCGGCGCCCGGGTTCCGGGAACTCCCGTCGCACGGCGGCCAGGTAGAGGGCGGCGCGCTCGTCGATGGAGCGGTCGGGCAGCCCGGGATCGCGCAGCCCGGGGTCGGCGATCAGGCAGACGGTGAGGTCGTCGGGCAGGGCGGACACCAGCGGCCGGTAGGCCTGGATGTCCCCGCCCACCGGATGCACGAGGCACAGCACGTCCGGCCCCGGGCCGCGCTGCCACACCTCGACGTCCACCGTGCCCTGCGGGCGGACACCGCTGTCGTCGAGGTGCCCGAGGAGCTCCGCGAGGCTCACCCGGTGGCTGAGCCGGGACAGCTCGATGTCGGTGCCGTGCCGGCGTTTGATCTCGTCGAGGAGCTCCAGCAGGGTCAGCGAGTCGGCGCCCAGGTCGTACAGGGGCGCCTGCGGGTCGACGGTGTCCACGCCGAGCAGGTCGAGGAGGATTCCGGTGATCTCCGCGCCGGGGTCGCGCTGGACGGGAGCGGCGGGTGCGGGCGCGGGAGCAGCGGGCCCGGAGGCGGGGGCCGGTTCGTAGAAGGCCCGGGCTTCCGTGAGGTCCGTGGTGCTCACCATGAGGTGAGGCAGTTGGAGATGCAGGGCCCGCTCGAAGAGGGCCGTACCCTCCTCGGGGGTGAGCGCCACGGTCAGGTGTTCGCGATGCCGGGCGTCCGCCCTGGCGGCGGCGTGCTGCTGGGCCATGCCGACGTCCCGCCACGCGTCCCAGCCGACACTCGTGCGTACGGTGGCGTCGCCGCCGGGCGCGGTGTGGTGGGCGTAGGCGTCGAGGCAGGCGTTGGCGGCCGCGTAGTCGAACTGGCCGATTCCGCCGAACCGGGCCGCCATCGAGGAGCAGTACAGGACGTAGTCGGGGGCGTGCTCGGCGACGAGCAGCTCGACGAGCAGGGCGCCGCGCAGCTTGGCCGCCGTGACCCCGCGCGCGGCGGTCGGTTCGCGCCGGGCCAGGAGTCCGCCCGCGGCGGTGCCGGCGGCGTGCACGATGCCGGCCAGACCGTCGAGCAGCGGGGCCAGCCGGTCCGCGACGGCCGCGGGTTCCTCGGCCGCCAGGTCGGCCGTGACGAGGGTGACGCGCTCGCCGAACCTCCGCAGCGCGGCCGGCACTTCGGCGCCGCGGGCCACCAGGACGACCCGGTTTCCGGGGTGTCGCAGGAGGCTCGCGGCCAGGGTGGTGCCGAGGCCGCCCGTGCCGCCGAGGACCAGATGGGTGCCCGGTACGGCGGCGGGCCGGGGGGTCTCGCCCACGGGCACCGGCACGGTGGTGCGCTGCCACCAGAAGCCGTCCCGCAGGGCCGTCGCCCGGTCGGTCACGGCGATGGTGTCGTCGAGGAGCAGGTCGGGCAGGTGGGCGGCCCAGCCGGCCGGGTGCGCGCCGGGCAGGTCGGCCCAGCGCAGGGTGACGCCCAGTTCCTGCCGGGGGACTTCCAGGGCCGCGGCGAGCAGTCCGGCCTCGGGGGTGTGCACGCTCCCGGTGACCGGCTGCGCCCGCTGGGACAGCAGCCAGGCCCGGGGCCGTTCCGTCGCCGGGCGGCCGGCGAGGGCCAGGGCGAGGGCGGCGACCGTGTCGAGGCAGGCCCACTCGGCGGTGCCCAGCGCGGCCGTGGTCGCATCGCCGTCGAGGGCGAGCGGAAGGGCGTGCAGCCAGTCGACGGCCGGTCCGTCCGTCCGGTCCGGTCCGACGGCGCCGTCCACGCCGGTGAGGCGGTCGAGCAGGGCGCCGAGCTGCTCGGCGTCGGCGACATCGGCCTCGTAGCGGTCGTCGCCGATCCGGGTCAGGCCCTGCCCGGCGCGTACGGTCACCACGCGGGCGTAGTGGCGTTCCAGGAACCGCCAGTTCTCGCCGTCCTGCCCGGGGCCGAGCACCACCACGGCGGTACGGCGGGACACCGGGGCGGCGGTACGGGCGCGCCGGGAGCGGGTCCACAGAGGCTGGTGCAGCCACTGCGCGGCGGGCAGCCGGGAGCTCCCGGCCCGCTCCCCGGAGGCACGCGAGGCCCGCTCCTCGGAGGCACGTGAGGCCCGCTCCTCGGGGGCGCGCGGGAAGTCGTACTCGGCGGTGTCGAAGGCGGGCGGCGGGAAGTCCCAGGGCGCGGGTGCCGGGCCCGCCGGCCACCCGACGGTGCGGCCGGCCGCCCATGCCGCGGCGAGGGTGTGCGCGTCGCGGTCCTCTACCGCCGGCGCGTCCTGGGACGGGGGCGCGGTGACCGTCGGCAGCGCCCGCAGCCAGGCGACGGCCGAGGCGGCGTCGGGGCAGACGGCCGCCGCGCGGTGGGCGAGGGCGGGACGCCCGGCCTGGAGGTGCCGCAGCACCCGGGGGTAGGCGCCGGGACGGGTCGTGAGGTAGTCGGCGATGCGCCGGCCGTCCGCGCGGACCGCGGCCTCCGAGGCGCCGGACAGCACCAGGCACGGCAGCGGCTCCGCCGTGTCCGTCTCCGTCTCCGGCACCGGGTCCGGCTGCTCCAGGAGCACATGGGCGTTGGTGCCGCCGATACCGAAACTGCTCACCCCGGCCACCCGCCGCGGACCGGCGGGCCAGGGCTCGGCGGCGACCGGGATCCGGAACGGGCCGTCGTCGATCTCCGGGTTGAGCCGGTCGAAGTCGGCTGTCGGCGGGACGACCCCGTGGTGCACGGCGAGCACCGCGCGCACCAGGCCGACGACGCCCGCCGCCGCGCCCAGGTGCCCGATCTGGCTCTTCACGGACGACAGCGCCACCCGCGCGTCCTGCGCCAGCCCGTACGCCTGTCGCAACGCGGCCGCCTCGACCGGGTCCCCGAGCCGGGTCCCGGTGCCGTGCGCCTCGACGTACCCGATGTCGCCGCCACCGTCACCGTCTCCGCGGCCGCTCGCCTGGAGCGCCGCGCGGATCGCGGCCCGCTGCCCGGGCAGCGACGGGGCGCTGTAACCGAGCTTGCCGGAGCCGTCGTTGTTCAGCCCCGAGCCGGTGACGACCGCGTACACGGTGTCGCCGTCCCGGCGGGCCGCGGTCAGCGGTTTCAGGACGACCACGCCGGTGCCGCTCGCCCCCACGGTGCCCTCGGCGTCCGCGCTGAAGGGCCGGCAGTGCCCGTCGGGGGAGAAGATGTGCTGCGGCCGGTAGGTGTAGCCGTCCGTCAGCTCCGTGTCGACGAGGACCCCGCCGACCAGCATCACGTCGGCGTCGCCCTGCCGCAGCAGGCCGGCCGCGACGTGCACCCCGGCGAGCGAGCTGGAGCAGGCGGACTGGAGCGTGAACGCCGGTCCGGTGAGCCCGAGATGGTAGGCGGCCTTGGTGGCGAGGAAGTCCTTCTCGTGGTGCAGGGCGAGCCGGAAGGAGTCGGGCAGCAGGTCCGGGTCGCCGTCGCGGAGCATGCGCCGGAAGTAGGTGTTCTCGCCGCAGGAGGCGACCAGACCGACCCGGAGCCGGGCCGGGTCGCCGATTCCGGCGTGGGCCAGCGCTTCGGCGCAGTTCATGAGCAGTTGGCGCTGCTGGGGGTCCATCAGCCGGGCCTCGTGCGGGCTGATCGTGAACCGGCCCGGGTCGAAGTCGAGCGGTCCGGCCAGTTGGCTGCGGGCGCCGACCCGGCCGTCGGCCGCGGCGAAGTGCTCGATCCCGCGCCGGCCGGAGACGACCAGGTCCCAGAACGCGGCCAGGTCGGGCGCGCCCGGCAGCCGTACGGCCATGCCGACGACGGCGACCGGTTCGTCCGCTGTCCGCCGGGCGTCGCCCGACGCCTCCGGCCGGCGGGCCGGGGTGTCGCGGTCGGTGCCGTCGTCCGTGAGCAGCCGGGCCAGGGCGCGCAGGGTGACGTGCTCGAACAAGTCCGGTACGGAGAACGCGAGATCGCCCTCTCCCGCGCATCTGAGCTGGAAGCGCATCAGGTCCAGGCTGGTGGCCCCGGCGTCGAGGAACCGCTCGTCCACGGAGACCGTCCGCCCGGTCGCCGCCCGGAACAGCTCGGCCAGCCGTCCTTCCAGCGCCGTCACCCCGGCGTCCGCGCGGTCGTCCGCCCGCGATACGTGCCCTGGCCGCGATTCACGCCCTGACCGTGGTTCGTGCACCGGCCTTGGTTGGGGCGTCGGCCATGGTTCGTGCGCCGGCCGAGGCTCGTGCGCCGGCCGCAGTTCCCGCCCCGGCGCGGTGAGCGCCGCCCGGCGGTCCAGCTTGCCGCTGGGCGTGCGCGGCAGGTCCGTCACGCGGCGGAAGACGGCGACCCGGACGTAGGCGGGCAGCAGCAGCGCCAGCCGCCGGGTCAGGTCCGCGGGGTCGGGATCCTCGCCCCGGCACTGGAGAGCGGCGACCAGCCGGCCGTCCAGCACTCCCGCGACCGCGTTGACCACCCCGGGCAGCTCCAGCAACGCGGCCTCGACCTGGCCCAGTTCGAGGCGGTGTCCGCCCAGCTTGACCTGGCCGTCGTCGCGCCCCGCGTAGTGCAGCAGACCGCGCGCGTCGAAGCGGGCACGGTCCCCGCTCCGGTAGAGGGTGCCCAGCTCGGGGGCGTCGAGGAACCGGTCGCGGTGTGCGGCGGGGTCGCCGAGGTAGCAACGGCCCGCCATCGGACCGCCGATGAGCAGGTCGCCCGTCACACCCGGCGGGACGGGCAGACCGCCCTCGTCGACCACCCGCAGCACGGCCCCCGCCACCGGGCGCCCGATGGCGGGACGGACCGGCCAGGCGGCGGGGTCGCCCTCCAGGCACAGGGCGCTGACGACATGGGTCTCGGTCGGGCCGTAGTGGTTGAACAGGCGTGCCCCGTCCGGCAGCCCCGCGAACCAGCGCCGGATCGCGTCCGTGCACACCAACTGCTCCCCGGCGGTGACGACATCACGCAGCCGGGACGGGAACACCCCCAGGCGCACGCCGTGTTCGGCGAGCAGCTGCAACGCCACGTACGGAAGGAAGATCCGCTCCGCGCCGCCCGTCTCCAACTGCGCGAGCAGCGTGGGCACGTCCTGCCGCCAGGACGGACGCACCAGGCGCAGCTCGCCGCCGGAGCACAGCGTGGTGAGGATCTCCTGGAAGGAGACGTCGAACGAGAGCATGGAGAACTGCTGGGTGACGGCGGGCCGTTCGAGTCCGCCGGCGGTCCGCTGCCAGGTGAGCAGGGAGCACAGGGTCCGGTCGGGGACCTGGACGCCCTTGGGGGTGCCGGTGGAGCCCGAGGTGAACAGGGTGTACAGGGGCCGGAGTCCGTGGTGCCGGTACGGCACGGGCGGCGCGGTGGGCCTGCGGGTGAGGGTGACGACGTGCCGCGGCAGGTCCGGCGGGGCGATCGTGGCCAGGACGTCGAGGTCCTGGGCGCCGGTCAGCACGCACAGGGGAGCGGCACGGTCCAGCACATGACGCAGCAGGGCCGGCGGGTAGGCGGGGTCGAGGGGGACGACGGTCAGGTTGCGGCGGGCCGCCGCGAGCAGGGCGACGACGTGCTCGACGGACGGCTGGAGGTACAGGGCCACGGACGCCGGGGCGGCGGGGTCCTCGGGCACGCTCAGGAGCGACGCCAACTCGTCGGCCTGGGCGTCGAGTTCGGCGTAGGTGAGGGTGGTCCCGCCGAGGGTGACGGCGGGCGCGTCCGGAGTGCGGGCGACCTGGCGGGCGAAGCCCTCGGCGACCGTCGTGAAGTCGGCTGCCACCGGAGCGCCGTGGACGGTCGCGGACGTGCGGTGCGGAGCGACGAGTTCGCGCACGGTGAGGTCGCCGTCGCCGTCGCTGTTGCCGTCGCCGGTCAGCCGGTCCAGGGCCCGCCGGAACAACCGGGCCGCCGCCTTTGCGCGTTCGGCACCGAAGTCGTCGCGGTACTCCCAGAGACAGCCGAACCCCGACTCGTCCTCCACCACCGACAGCGTCAGCGCGCACTTGGCGCCCGCGGGCTCGGGCCACAGGGGCTCGATCGCACAGCCGGCCAGGCGCAGCGCGGAGAACTCCGTGTTCTCCAGGACGAAGAGGTAGTCGAACAGGGGAGTGCGGTCACGGAACGCCGGATCGGTGAGCAGATCGGCGAGGAGGACCTCCTCTCCCTCCAGCACCCGGCGCACGCTGTCCGCGTGCGCGGTGAGGTGAGCGCGCAGGGAGTCGTCGGGCCGCACGGCGAGGTCGAGGAGCACGGTGTTCGCGAACATGCCGACGCTCTCGGCGAACTCGGGACGCGGCCGGTTCGCCACCGGAGCGGCGACCAGCGGCCGGGCCTGCCCGGTCACGCCGTACAGACACGCGGCGAACGCCGACACCAGCAACTGGAACCTGGTCAGGCCGAGTTCGGTGGCCCGCCGGTCCAGTGCGGTACGGCGGACCAGGTCGAGGGAGGTGCGCAGCAGTCCGGCCCGCGGCCCGGCCGACGACGCGGGCTCGGGAGCGGGGAGGGCGGGTGACGGCTCCGTCGCGTCGGCGTAGTGGTCGCCCAGCCGGGCGCGTTGGCGTTCGTAGGCGGGCGTCGCGCGCCAGTCGCGCTGCCAGCGGGCCAGGTCGAGGGGGCTTGCGGCCGGCGCCGGCCGCCCGGCGTCGCCCGCGTAGGCCTCGGTGAGGTCGCGGAAGAGGAGGTTGAGCGACCAGCCGTCCACGGCCGCGTGGTGCAGATGCAGAAGCAGCAGACCGCCGTCGGCCCGCTCCACCCACGCGGCCCGCACCATGTGCGGTTCGGTGAGGTCGAAGCGGTGCGCGAAGAAGCGGCCGGCGGTCTCCTGCCAGGGCTCCCCGGCCGGGGCGTCGAGCGGCTGCCAGGGGTCGTAGGGCGCCTCGGCCCGCTGCAGCAGGCCGTCCGGGGCGGGGACCAGCCGGGTGCGCAGGGCGGGGTGCCGCGCCACCAGCGTGCGCAGCGCTCGGCGCAGTGCCCGCGGGTCGACGGCGCCCTGGACGCGGAAGGCGAGCGGCACGTCGTAGGAGCGGTCGTCGGGGTCGCGCCGATGCAGCAGCCAGAGGCGTTCCTGCTCGCTGGTGGCAGGCGCCGCCGTGGCGTCCGCGGCGGGCGGCACCGGTGGGCGGGAGTCCGCCTCGGCGGTGCGTACGGCGTCCGCGAGAGCGGCGAAGTCGGCCTGCAGCACCAGACCCTGGGGGATGTCGACGCCGTACCGCTCCAGGATCGCGAAGCGGAACCGCACCGCCTTCAGGGAGTCGCCGCCGCTCGGGATCCAGCGGTCGTCGGGCAGCAGGCCGCCGACGGCGAGGATCTCCTCGGCGACCTCCAGGACCTGCCGCTGCCCGGCACTGACCGGCACGGCGTCCGCACGTCTCCCGCGCCACGGAGTGCCCGCCCCGCGCAGCAGCGCGGCCTGGTCGACCTTGCCGTTGGCGGTCAGCGGGAGTTCCGCCACGAGGTATGTGTGGTGGGGGCGCATGTACGGCGGCAGGGCGGTGCCGAGGTGACGTTCGTAGTCGGCGAAGGAGAGGTCGTCGCCGAGGACGAGGAAGGCCAGCAGTTCGTGCCGGTCCGCCGTGTCACGCCGGGTGCAGACGTGCGCGTGCCGGACGGCGGGCAGGGTCAGGATCCGCTGCTCCACCTCGCCGGGTTCGATGCGGAAGCCGCGCACCTTGACCTGCCGGTCGGCGCGTCCGACGTAGTGCACGCGCCCGTCGGCGTCCTGGCGGACCAGGTCACCGGTCCGGTACCAGCGGTGCGCGGTGCCGTCCTCGTCCTCCGACTGCACGAAACAACGCTCGGTCAGTTCCGGCAGATTGCGGTATCCGCGTGCCAACGCTGCGCCCGAGAGCAGGAGTTCGGCCACCTCGCCGTCCTCCGCGGTGCGCCCGTCCGCGGTGCGCAGCAGCAGCCCGGTCCCGGGCAGCGGGGTGCCGATCGGGACCGAGTCGCCGTCGAAGTCCCGGGGGATCGGGTGGCAGAGCGCGAACGTTGTGGCCTCCGTCGGCCCGTACACGTTGTGAAGGACGGTGGCGGAGTCCGGGTTGGCGGCGTACCAGGTGCGGATCGCGCGCGGGTCGAGCCGTTCGCCGCCGACGAGGACCTGGCCGGCGTCGGCGAAGCAGCCGGGAACCTTGTCGACGACCGTGTTGAAGAGCGCCACCGTGATGAACGCGGTGTCGACGCGGCGTTCGCGCAGCGCGGCCGCGAACCGCTGCGGGCTGTGCACGACGGAGTCGTCCAGCACGACGCAGACGCCGCCGGTGAGCAGCGGGGCCCAGACCTCGAAACTGAGCGCGTCGAAGGCCGGGTTGGACAGACAGGCGAAGCGGGCGCCGGGCCGCGGGTCGAGCCAGCCGGGCCGGGCCAGCCGCAGCACACCCGCGTCGGTGACCTCGACGCCCTTGGGACGGCCGGTGCTGCCGGAGGTGTAGAAGACGAAGGCGGTCGGGTCGTCCGCGTCACCGACGGGTTCGGCTGCCGTCGCGGCCGTGGGTGACGCGGCCGGGCCGAGGAGGAGGTCGGCGTCGATCCCGTGCACGTGCTCGGCCGTACCGTCGTGGACGACCGCGACGGCGGCGGAGTCGTCGAGGATGTGACGTTGCCGGTCGGGCGGGCTGAGCCGGTCGAGGGGGACGACGGCGGCCCCCGCGCGGCGGATGCCGAGCATGACGCACACCAGCTGCCAGGAGCGGGGCAGGCAGACCGCGACGGACTGCCCGGCGGCCACGCCCCGTTCCCGCAGCCTCGCGGCGACCCGGCCGCTGAGCAGGTCGAGTTCCGCGTAGTCGAGCACGCGGCCACCGTCCTCGACGGCGACGGCGGAGGGCGCGCGGCGAACCTGGGCGAGTACGGCCTGGACGAGCCCGGCGTCGGCCTGGACGAGCCCGGCGACGGCCGGGACGCCGTCGGCCGGGACGCCGTCGGCCGGGACGATGTCGGCCGGGACGATGTCGGCCGGTTCGGAGGGCGCGGTGCGGTCGGTCATCGGACTTCTCCCGCCGGTACGGCGACGGAGTGTGTCGCGTGCCTCGACTGCCCTTCGTGATGGGCGAGTTCGGCGGCGAGCAGAGCGGCGACCCGGGCGGTCTCGGCGCCCTCCAGGATCTCCCAGTGGTCGCATGCCATCGTCTCGACGCGGAACTCGCCCTGTGCGCGCCGCCGCCAGAAGGCGCGGACCTCGGCGTGGAAGGGGGTGTCGGCACCGTCCGGCACGGCCTCCGCGAGGACCAGCCGGGCCGGGGAGGCGGCCGGGAGGTGATCGCGGGCGGTGAGCCGGTTGTGGTTGTAGATCCGGAAGTAGCGGTCCACCTGGGCGTCGTCGATGCCGGGGTACATCCCGTTGAACCGTACGAGCTTGTCGCGGAACTCGTCCGCGTCGACGGCGGTGATCGCCGCCCGGGCCTCGGTGTCGTCGGTCGCCTGCGTGTCGAGGAGGACCACGCTCACGTCGGTGCGTCCGGCGGCGCCGAGCAGGCGTCCCATCTCGTGGGCGACGAGGCCGCCGTAGGAGAGCCCGGTCAGGACGAGCGGACCCCGGCCGAGCGGTTCGAGGAGGCGCAGGTACTCCTCCGCCATGGCCTCCACGGTGGGCAGCACGTCCTCTCCCGGGTTCACGCCGGGGGACTGGATGCCGTAGAGGCCGGCCTGTGCGGGCAGGTGGGCGGCGAGGGGCAGGTAGCAGAAGGCGGTGCCGCCGGCCGGGTGGACGCAGACGACCCGGGGGCCGGTACCCCGGCGGAACTCGATCAGGCTGCCCGTGGCGCGGTTCGCGCCGTCCTCGCGCAGCAGCGCTGCCAGCGCCTCGATCGTCGGCCGGACCACGACCTCGGCGACGGGCAGCCGGCGGCCGAAGGTCTCGGTGACCTCGTGGGCCATCTTGATGGCGGACAGCGATGTGCCGCCGAGGTCGAAGAAGTTGTCGCCGACGCCTATCGCGGGGTGCAGCAGGATGCGCTGCCAGATGCGGTACAGGGCGTGCTCGACGTGGTCGCGCGGGCTGGCGGTGTTGACCTGGTCAGACGTCTGCTCGTGGACCAGGCGGAGCAGAGCGGCGCGGTCGAGCTTCCCGCTGCGGCCCAGCGGCAGGGTCTCCAGGTCGAGGACGACGGCGGGGACCATGTAGTCCGGCAGACTGCGGGCGAGTGCCGTGCGCCAGTCGGCGCTGCCGCGCGCCGCGACGGCACCCCGGCCGACGGCGGCCACCAGCCGGGGCCGGCCCGCCGGGTCCTGGTCGGCGAGGACGACGGCCTCGCGGACGCCGGGCAGCCGCGTCAACGCCGCCGCTATCTCGCCCGGTTCGATGCGGAAGCCGCGCAGCTTCACCTGGTCGTCCGCGCGACCCGCGTAGTGGAGCAGGCCGTCGTCGCCCCAGCGGGCGAGGTCGCCGGTGCGGTAGACGCGGTCGCCGGGTACGAACGGGTCGGGCAGGAAGCGTTCCTCGGTGAGGTCGGGGCGGCCCAGATAGCCGCGGGCGAGGGCCGCCCCGCCGAGGTGGATCTCCCCGACGACGCCGGGCGGGACCGGCTGCATCCGGGCGTCCAGGACGTAGCAGCGGGTGCCCGGGAGCGGGCTGCCGACGGGGCAGGGGCGGTCCAGCGGGCGGGGGTCGTAGTGGGCGGTGCTGTAGAGGGTCGCCTCGGTGGGGCCGTAGCCGAAGCAGACCCGCAGGCCGGGCAGGAGTTCCGTCATGCGGTGCAGCGCCGCTTCGGTGATCGACTCGACCCCGGTCAGCAGCTTGCGCAGGCGCAGCCCGCGCAGCCGTCCGACCGGGTCCTCGTCGACCCACTTGACGTAGGCGGGTGGCAGGAACGCCTGCACGATCTCGTGTTCGCGCAGCCAGGCGAAGAACTCCTCCGGGTCGCCGCGCAGTTCCTCGGGGACGATGTGCAGCACACCGCCGGTGGTGAGGGGCAGCAGGAGTTCGTGGACCGAGGCGTCGAAGCCGATACTGGACCAGGCCGAGCCCGCCTCGCCGGGGGCGGTGCCCATCCGGTCGTGCCAGGCGGAGAAGAGGTTGAGGACGCTGCGGTGCTCGACGGCGACGCCCTTGGGGCGCCCTGTGGACCCGGAGGTGAAGATCACGTAGGCCAGTTGGTCCGGGGCCCGGGTGATCCCGGCCGGCGGCCGGTCCCCGGCCGTTCCCCCGGCATCGACCTCGACCTCGACCTCGACTTCGACCTCGACCTCGGCCTCGATCATGCCGATGTCGAGCCAGTCCCCTGGCCGGTCCGCACCGCGGTGGTCGCTGAGGACCACGGGGCACACGGCGTCCTCGACCATGGCGGCGAGACGTTCCCAGGGCTGCCCGGGGTCGAGCGGGAGATAGGCGGCACCCGCCTTGAGGATGCCGAGGATGCCGACGGCCAGGTCGCCGGTACGGCGTGCGTGCAGTCCGACGACGTCACCCGGGCGGACGGCACGGCCGACGAGGGCGTGCGCGAGCCGGTTGGCACGCCGGTCGAGTGTCGCGTAGTCCATCGTGTGCTCGCGGTCGACGACTGCGGTGGCGGCGGGGTGGGCGCGGACCCGGGCCTCGAAGAGCTCCACGATGCCGGTGGCCGTGCGCAGCGCGGTCGCGATGGTGTCGGAGGAGCCGCCGGCGTCGGGGGAGCCGCCGGCGTCGGGGGAGTTGCCGCTCTCGTCCCGCTGCCGTGTGGCGTCGCCGGTGGCGATCACCGCCTGGCGCTCGCGCGGGTCCATCAGTTCCAGGGTGTCGACGGTGCGGTCCGGGTGCCGGGCCATGTCGGTGAGCAGGTGCCGGAGGTGCCCGGCCCAGCGTTCGGCGGTGGCGGTGTCCAGCAGCGCGGTCGCGTGGTCGAGGTGGCCGGTGACCCGGCCCTCCGACTCGGTCGCCGACAGGGCGAGGTCGAACTTGGCCGGGGCGTGGGCGATCGGCAGCGGCACGGTCTCGACGCCCGGCAGTTTCAGCAGGTCGTGCCGGTCCGGGACCCAGGCCAGCATCGTCTGGAACAACGGGGTGTGGGCCGCGCTGCGGGGCGGGTTCACCACCTCGACGATCCGCTCGAACGGCAGGTCCTGGTGGGCCAGGGCGCCGCGGACCACCGCCCGGGTACGGGCCAGGGCCTCCGCCGCGGTCGGGGAACCGGACAGATCGACGCGCAGCGGAAGGGAGTTGACGAGGAAACCGATGAGGCCGGCGGTGCCCGGGCCACGGCGGCCCGCGACCGGGCTTCCGACAACGATGTCCTGCTGTCCGGAGAGCCGCGACAACAGCACGGCCCAGCCCGTCAGCACCGCCACGAACAAGGTGGCCCCGTGTTCCCGGGCGAGCCCGCGGAGGGCGGCCGTGACGTCCGCGTCCAGCTCGAACCCGACGCGTCCGCCCTCGTAGCCCTGCTCCGCCGGCCGCGGCCCCGGCAGCGGCAGTTCGAGCAGGGGCGGGGCGTCGGCCAACACGCCCTTCCAGTAAGCCTCTTGGGCGGCGAGGTCGCCACCGAGCACCGACTGCCGCTGGGCGTCCGCGTAGTCCGCGTACTGGAGCCGTAACCCGGGCAGCCCGTCGGGCACCCCCGCCGCCAACGCCTCGTAGAGGAGGCCGACTTCGCTCATCATCACGTTCATCGACGTGCCGTCGTAGATACTGTGATGGAACGTCAGTAACAGCACATGGCGTGCGGTGCCGAGGGCGAGCAGCCGGCCGTGCCAGAGCGGACCGGCCGCCAGGTCGAACTCCCGCTCCGCCTCCTCCCGCTGACACGCGGCCACGCGCCCGTCGGGGTCCGTCGACTCGCTGAGGTCCTCGAACTCCAGGGGGATGCCCGAGCCCGCCGGGTCGATGTGCTGGCACACTCCGCCCGCCTCGGCCACCAGTCGGGTCCGCAGGGTCTCGTGCCGGTCGGTCAGGGCGTCGAAGGCGGCGGTCAGGACGCCGGGGTCGAGCGGTCCGGTGAGGAGGAAGGCGAGGGTCTCGTTGTAGGCGGTGTTCCCGCCCGGAAGCTGGGCCAGGAACCACAGCCGCTGCTGGGCGAAGGACGCCGGCCGGACACGGCGGTCCGGATCCGCGGGGGCGAGACGGGGAGTGTTCAGCACCGGCAAGGCCTGGCCTTCCTGTCGGGGAACGGGACCGGGGACGGAACGGAGGCGCGGCGAATGACGGCATCGCGCGAAGTGCCGGAGGGGGATGCGAAGTGGGGGGTGCGAAGTGGGGGGTGCGAAGTGGAGAGTTCGAGATGGGGGGGCGAGGCGGGGGGATGTGAAGTGGGGGGATGCGTAGGTATCGGCAGGTGGGGGAGGACCGACGGGGGATACGCGTGGTGCGGATGCGCACACTGGGGCGTCAGTTGTGCAGAGTTTCTCAGGAGGCTCCGTGACGTGGTTGTGATCATCAGTCACGCGCTCAGGACATGTCAACACTTGACTTTGCTGCGGGAGTTGACCTATTTGAGCGGGCTCATCCGGCGGCGGCCGCGCCCGGAAAGACCCGCGCCCGGGAAGACTCGTGCCGCCTCGCGAGGAGTCGCGGGTCACACCTGCGGTGCGTGGGCCAGGTAGGCGAGGACCGCGAGGACCCGGCGGTGGCCGCTGTCGCTCGGTGGCAGGTGGAGCTTGAGGAAGACGTTGCCGATGTGCTTGTGGACCGCGCGCTCGGTGACGACGAGGGTCCTGGCGATGGTGGCGTTGTCGTGGCCCTCGGCCATCAGCGACAGCACCTCGCGCTCGCGGGGCGTGAGGGAGTCGATCGGGGAGTCCTTGCGGCGGGTGAGGAGCTCGGTGACGACCTCGGGGTCCAGCGCGGTGCCGCCGCCGGCCACCCGCTCCAGCGCGTCGAGGAACTCGTCGACCCGGCCCACCCGGTCCTTGAGGAGATACCCGATGCCGCTGCTTCCACCGCTCAGCAGCTCACCGGCGTAGGTCTCCTCGACGTACTGCGAGAGCACCAGCACCGGCAGTCCGGGCAGCTTCTCGCGCGCCTCCAGCGCCGCCCGCAGTCCCTCGTCGCGGAAGCCCGGGGGCATCCGCACGTCGAGCACGGCCACGTCCGGGCGGTGTTCCAGGAGCGCGGGCATGATCTCCGGCCCGCTCCCGGCGACGGCCACGACGTCGTGCCCGGCCGAGGTCAGCAGCAGGACCAGTCCCTCCCGCAGGAGGGCATTGTCCTCGGCGATCACCACACGCACGGCAACTCCACTTCGATCACGGTCGGCCCCCCGACCGGGCTGGACACTTCCATGGTTCCGTCGAGCGCGGCGACCCGCCGCCGCATGCCGAGCAGCCCCGAGCCGCCGCCCTCGCCCTCGGACCCGGACACCGACGAGGACACCCCCGCACCGCCGCGGCCCTCGTCCCGGACCCGCACGCGCAGTCCGCGCCGGGCCCGCACCAGCTGGACCTCGGCACGGGACACCCCGCTGTACTTGGCGACGTTCGTCAGCGACTCCGCCACCGCGAAGTAGGCGGCCGCCTCCACCGCCGCGGGCGCCCGCACCCCCTGCTCCAGACCGCCGTCGTCCACGGCCACCTCAAGGCCACTGCCCGCCGCCAGCGCCCGCACGGCGCCCGCCAGGCCCCGGTCGCTCAGGATCGGCGGATGGATGCCGCGCACCACCTGCCGCAGCTCGGTCAGCGCCTTCTCGGCCTGTTCCTGGGCCTCGTCGAGGAGCCGGAGGCCGGTCTCGGGATCGCCGCCGTAGGCGCGCCTGGCGAGCCCGATCCGCAGGGACAGCGCCACCAGCCGGGCCTGAGCCCCGTCGTGCAGGTCCCGTTCGATCCGGCGCAGCTCGGCCTCGTGCGCGGTGATCGCGTCGGCGCGGGTCGCGGCGAGTTCCTGGACCCGGGCCGTGAGCTGTGCCTGCGGGGAGGGCTTGAGCAGTGCCGTCGACCAGTCCGCCTCCAGGTCCGCGAGCCGCACGATCAGCGGCAGGACGACCGCCTCGCGGCGCAGCAGCCCGCACCACAGGCCGTCGACGACCAGTCCCACCGGCCACAGCGGCAGGGCGAGGCCGAGCAGCGCGCCGTAGAACCAGTGGGCGGCCATCCAGCGCGCGTCGGTGCGGGTACCGGGATCCCGCACGGCCGTGACCACCCGCTCGCGCACGGTCCCGGTCAGGGGCCGGTACGCCTCGGGGATCCGCACCCCGGTCCACGCGGCGGTCAGGCCCCGCTTGGCTCCCGCGATCCGCCGGACCAGCAGCACCGTCTCGGGCAGCAGCCAGACGCCGACGACCACCAGCGTGCCGATCGCGGTGATCAGCAGGACGGTGATGAAGATCCACGTTCCGAACGCCATCGCGGCGGCCACGAGGAGGTGGACCGTGGCCTCCGCGGCACGCCGCACCGATTTCCACATGAAAGGAAGCTAAGGGTTTTGCTTGAGTCACGCAAGTTTCATGATCGTCTCTCCGTCAGGCTCTGGGTGCCGAGCACCGAGAGCAGCTCCAGCTTCTCGGCGGCCTCCGTGCCCGGCTCGGCCGAGTACACGAGGATGCGCAGGTCGTGCTCCTCGACCCGGAGGTGGTCGCAGTCCAGCGTCAGGGAGCCCACCTGCGGATGCTCGACCGTCTTGCGGGACGCCTCCAGCCGCCCGACGACCCCCGCGTCCCACAGCTCGGCGAACCGCCCGCTCTGCGCACGCAACTCGGCGATCATCCGCCGCAGTTGGCGGTCGGCCGGATAGCGGGCGGCCGTCGAGCGCAGCTCGGCGACCATGCCGGCCTCGAAGGCACGCCGCTCCTCGGGGGTGTGCCGCACCCGGGTCGGCCGCGCGAGGAAGTTGCGCCACACGCCGTTGCGCTCGAAGCCGCGCAGCCCGGACGGATCGCCCATCAGCGCCCCGTACATCGGGTTGGTCACCAGCAGGGTCATGGCCGCGTCGGACACCGCGACGGGCGTGCCGGCCAGCCGGTCGAGGAGCCGCTGGACACTGGGCGTGATGTAGGCGGGCACCATGTCGGGGCCCGGCGGTACCAGCCCCGTCAGCCCGAACAGATACGTCCGCTCGTCCGCGGACAGTCGCAGCGCCCGTGCCAGCGCCTCCACGACCTGCACGGACGGGTTGGTCGCCCGGCCCTGTTCGAGGCGCGTGACGTAGTCGACCGAGATCCCGGCCAGCAGCGCCAGTTCCTCGCGCCGCAGCCCCGCCGCGCGCCGCCGGCCGCCGGCCGGCAGCCCGGCCGCGTCCGGCGCCACCCGGTCGCGCCAGCGCCGCAGTGCCTGTCCGAGTTCCGTCGCCGTCATACCCACAGTCAACACGGCCGGCCGCGGAGGTGCCTGGTACCCGCAGTCCCAGGAAGAAGGGTCTTCTGGCTGCCCCCGCGACCGGGGCGCAGGGTGGAGGCATGACGACAACACTGATCACCGGAGCCAACAAGGGCATCGGCCACGAAACCGCCCGCCGACTCATCGCCGCAGGCCACACCGTGTACATCGGAGCCCGGAACGCCGAACGCGGCCGCCGGGCCGCCGAGGAACTGGGCGGCAGGTTCGTCCACCTCGACGTCACCGACGACGCCTCCGTCGAGGCCGCGGCCAAGACGATCGAGGCCGACGGCGGGCTCGACGTCCTGATCAACAACGCCGGGATCGAGAGCAGGACCGCGGACAACGGCGTCCCCACGGCCGAGACCGTCACCGCGGACCAGATGCGCACCACCTTCGAGACGAACGTCTTCGGTGTCGTCCGCGTCCTGCACGCCTTCCGGCCCCTGCTGGAGCGCTCGGCGGCACCGGTCGTGGTCAACGTCAGCAGCGGCCTGGCCTCGCTGACGGCCCTCTCCGACCCGGACCACTTCGCGCACTTCTACCCGGGCATCGCGTACCCGGCCTCGAAGACCGCGGTCAACATGCTCACCGTGCAGTTCGCGAAGGCGTTCCCGGCCATGCGGATCAACTCCGTCGAGCCCGGCTTCACCAAGACGGACCTGAACGGCAACACGGGCACGCAGACCGTGGAGCAGGGCGCCGAGATCATCGTGCGGATGGCGCAGATCGGCCCGGACGGACCGACCGGCGGCTTCTTCGACGTGAACGGCCGCCTGCCCTGGTGAGTCACGGCATGGCCGCCGGCCGGGCCGCCGCGTTCCGCGCACGCGGCGGCCCGGGGGTCAGCCGAGGCAGATGACCAGCAGGCAGAGCTGCGACGGCGAGGTGGCGGTGGCGGTGGCGGTCGG
>NZ_JBHXMA010000046.1:0-87794 GCF_042721035.1 Streptomyces sp. NPDC058464 | reverse complement strand
AGGGCATCTTCCACCCCTACTACACCACCCAACTCGCCCCGGCGATCGCCGCGTTGTGCGGTGGCGGCTTCGTCCTCCTGGCCCGGCTGCACCGCGGCGGGGTGCGCTGGGCGCCGATGGCGGCGGCCGTCGCCGTCGCCGCCACGGTGATCTGGTCCGCCGTGGTCATCCGCCGCAACCCCGACTGGCACGGCTGGCTGGCCTGGCCGGTGCTGCTCGCGGGCTGCGCCGCCGTCGTCCTCCTCTTCCTGATACGCCGTGGGGGACGGCTGGTGCCCGCCGCTGCCCTGGCCGCGGTCCTGGCCGTACTGCTGGCGCCGGGTGCGTGGGCCGTGAGCAAGACCGGTTCCTCGACCGAGGGCATGGGCGGCACCAACCCGACCGCCGGGCCCATGACCTCGATGTTCGGTGGCGGGGGCATGCCGGGCCGGGGCTCGGGCGGCGGAGCCGGACAACCGGGCGGGCAGTCCGGTATGCCTTCGGGGATGCCGACGGGCATGTCGGGCTTCCCCGGCGCGGGAAGCGGTTCCGGCCAGTCCGGCGGGTTCCCCTCCGGAGACATGCCGTCCGGGATGCCGACCAGCGGTACCTCCGGCGGCCAGGGCATGCCGTCCATCCCGGGCGGCGGCTCGGGGAGCCAGGGCATGCCCTCCTTCCCCGGTGGTGAGACGGGCGGGCAGGGAGAGACGCCGTCGTTCCCCGGCGGGTCGGCCGGCCGTTCCGGTGGTGGCGGTGGCGGTGGGTTCGGCGGATTCGGTGGCTCCACGAAGCTCACCAGCGAGCAGCGCAAGATCCTCGACTATGCGGTGAAGCACGCTCCCAAGGCCCGGATCAAGCTGGCCGTGGCGAGCAACGCCCAGGCCGCTGCCCCGTTCATATTGGACAGCGACGAGACGGTGATCGGCATGGGCGGATTCTCGGGCACGGACAACGCGCCGTCCGTGGACCAGCTGAAGAACTGGACCAAGACCGGCGAACTCCGCTACGTCCTCGGCACGGACTCGAAGGCCGGCGCCGGCGCCGGATTCCCCGGCATGGGCGGCGACGGCGTGGCGCAGCAGCGTTCGGAGTGGATCACGAAGAACTGCACCAAGGTCCCCGCCTCCGCGTACGGGGGCTCGTCGAAGACGAGCGGAGCCTCCGCGTTCGGCGGCGCCACCGTTCTCTACGACTGCGCTGCCGGCTGATCGGAGACACAGGCACTCGAGGAAACGGATCGACAGCACGATGACCCCGCCGTCCGCGACCGTTCGCCCCCGGTACCGGCTGCTCGTCGTGGAGGACGAGCCCAGCATCCGCACGCTGCTGGAGTCCACCCTCAAGCTCGCCGGAGGGTACGAGGTGAGCGGCGCGGACAGCGGGCGGTCCGCGCTGGTCGAGGTGGAGCGGGTGCGTCCGCACCTGATGCTCCTCGACGTGATGCTGCCGGACCTGGACGGCTTCGAGGTGACCCGCAGACTGCGGGCGGCGGGCAACGACGTACCCGTGCTGTTCCTGACCGCCCGCACCGGCGTCGACGACCGGATCAAGGGGCTGGCCGCGGGCGGCGACGACTATGTCGCGAAGCCCTTCAACATCGAGGAGGTCCTGCTCCGCATCGAGGCCATCCTGCGCCGCACCGCCGCCGAGCCGATCGAACCCATCGGGATACTGCGCTACGCCGACGTCGAGCTCGACGAACTCGCGCACGAGGTGCACCGCGGGGACCAGTACGTCGCCCTGTCCCCCACGGAGTTCCGGCTCCTGCGCTATCTGCTGGTCAACGCCGGCCAGGTGGTCAGCAAGACGCAGATCGTCCAGCACGTCTGGAGCTACGACTTCGCGGGGGACCAGCGGATCATCGAGACCTATGTGAAGTACCTGCGGCGCAAGATCGACCGATTCGACCCGCCGCTGATCCACACCGTCCGCGGCATCGGCTACTGCTTCCGGCTGCCGCGCGACCACCAGGAAGCCGCCGACTCATGATGGGCTGTCTGTCGACCGCGCTCAAGTCCCTCCGCGGTCGGCTCATCATCGGCGTCACCGTGCTGGCCACCGCCGCGGTGCTCGCGTCCCAGCTGGCCGGGTTCGTCGTGCTGCGCTCCTGGCTGCTGGATCGCGTCGACCAGCAGTTGAACGGCTTCCCGCTGCCCTCCAGCGCGTTTCTGGCGGGCTTGCGTGCCTCTGGCTCGAAGGGCGACGAGTCGAGCCCGCTGCCCTCGGACTTCCGGGTCTACCTGTACGACGCCCAAGGTCGGCGCATGGAGAAGTGGCTCGGTTCACGAGACCGCCCCGGACCGCGGCTGCCCGACACCGAGAGCGAGCTGCACATGCGTGAGGACAGCCCCAGGTCGGTGCCCGCCAGATCGGGGGACGGACACTGGAGGGTGGCCGTGCGGCACATCGACGACGGCTCGAAGATCGTGGTCGCCCTGCCGCTGGACACGGTCGACGGCGCCACGTCGAAGCTCCTGTGGCTGGACGTCGTGCTGCTGGCCGTCACGGTCGCCGCCCTGCTCGCCCTGAGCCGTTCCGTCGTACGGCTGGGACTGCTGCCGCTGACCCGGATGGAGCGCACGGCGGCCGAGATCACCGAGAACCGGCCCGACCTGCGGCTTCCGGACACGGATCCGCACACCGAGATCGGCCGGCTCGGGCGGGTGCTGAACTCGATGCTGGACCGGCTGCAGCGGGCGCTGGGGGAGCGGGAGGCCTCCGAGGCCCGGCTGCGCCGGTTCGTCGCCGACGCCGGCCATGAACTGCGCACCCCGCTCACCGCGATCCAGGGCTACGCCCAGCTCGCCCTGCGGCCCGAGCGCCGGCCGGCGCAGGAGGAGCGGGAGGCCCAGCGGCTGATCGTGCAGAACGCCGAGCGGATGAGCCTGCTCGTCGACGACCTGCAACTGCTCGCCACCCTCGACAAGGAACCGGCGTACCAGAAGGAGCAGATTGATCTGCTGTCGCTGGCGGCCGACGCCGTGAGCAGCGCCGCCGTGCACGGCAGCGGGCATCCGACCGGCCTCGGCCCGCTGTGCGACGACGGCGGGAACGGCGGGGAGCTGGACATCGTCCCGGCCGTCGGCGATCCGCACCGGCTGCGGCAGATCGTGGAGAACCTGCTGTCCAACGCCCGTACCCACACCCCGCCGAACACCCCCGTGCACGTGCGGGTCGGCGTCACCACGGCCGGCTTCCGGGCCGGCGGCACCAACCGCCCGGGACGCTACTCGGCCACCGCTCCGCTGCCCCCGGGAGTGACGGTGGCCGTCCTGGAGGTCGCCGACGAGGGCCCCGGCCTCGCCGCGCACGACGCCGAGCACGTCTTCGAACGCTTCTACCGCGCCGACCCGTCCCGCTCCCGCGCCCACGGGGGCAGCGGTCTCGGCCTGGCCATCGCCGCGACCATCGCCGAGGGCCACGGCGGTCGCCTCGAACTCGACACGGCACCCGGCCGGGGCTGCACGTTCCGCCTTGTCCTGCCGACGGACTGAGCCCCGGCGGTGCGACTCAGCCGGCGTTGCCGGGCTGCCCGGCAACAGCGGCCTCCAGCACGGCCTGGTCGGCCCAGCTGCCGTGGAAGCCCAGCGGAACGCGGCTGGGCAGCTCCACCCGCGCGAGGGGCGTGCGGCGCAGGTCCGCCGCGTCGTGGACGAGGAGCTCGGACAGCCCGGTGGCCCGGTTCCACCAAAGGGAGAGCAGATAGCCGTCGTCCTCGCCCCGCGCGTTCTCCCGGGCGACGAAAACGGGCTCGCAGGGACTCGTCAGCTCGTCCGGGCCCTCGACCACGGTGGTGGCGTCCCGTGCGTAGTCGTGCCGGGCGAGTCCGTCGCTCATCGTGTCCGCGGCGAGCGCCCGGGTGGTGGCGAAGTAGCCGTAGCGGTGGCGCAGCCCAGTGTAGGCGTCGTTGATCTTCGGGAACTCTCCCGCGACGCCGCCGATCCGTTGCTCCGAGACCTTGCCGGAGGCCAGGTCGACCTGCCAGCGGTGCGGGAACGCGGGCGGGAACCACTCGTGCGAGCCGACCGGCGTGTGCAGCCGCGAGGTCGGGGTGCCGAGCCGGTCGATCCGGTGCCCGTCCACCACCACGGTGCCCTCGTGCTCGTAGGCGTTGTAGAAGTGCGTGTTGGCCCACACCCCGCCGGCCTCGTGCCAGGTCACCTGGTGTGTCGTGCGGTTCATGAGGACGATCTGCACACCGTGCGGCAGGGCTTGTTCGTCCCAGACGACGCCCGGCAGACCCTGCTTGATCAGGTCGAGCCGGAACAGCGCGGGGGTGACGAAGAAGACGGCGTGGTTCTCGGTGACCGCGAAGTCGTGCATCAGGACCGGTACACCGATGTCGAAGGAGTGCGAGTCGACGATCGCGCCCGACTTCACGTCGGCGCGGTACCAGGTGATGGTCGGTCCGGTAGCGGCGAAGAAGAGCATGTCCCCGCTGACCGGGTCGATCTTGTAGTGAGCGGTGCACACCACGTCGACACCGCCGTGGAAGTCGTATGTCCCCTGCGTCTCCAGCGTCTCGGGGTGCAGGGCCTGCGGCAGACCGCCCTCGTAGTAGACGAGCAGGTGGTCGTCGAAGATTCCGACGTTGGTGTTGGCGACGTTCTTGGCGGGCGGGGCGCCGGCCGGCAGGCGGCCGGGGGTGCCGCCGTTGGCGAAGCCGCTGTAGACGGCCTCGCCCGCCTCCACCTCGAAGCGGTAGGAGTCGGTGGCCACCCAGCGGGTGCGGTAGGCGGCACGCCCGTCGCGCAGGTAGATCCCGCAGACCAGGCCGTCACCCTCCCACCAGTGGTACCGGTCGGTGTTGCGAGGGGCGAAACGCGGGTTCGACGTGACGCGGAAGAGCGCGCCGTTGAGGTCGGCCGGCAGCTCGCCGGTCACCTTGAGGTCGTACGCCTCGTTCTCCTCCGTCCAAGGGGCGAAGGGGCCGTTGAGGAACTTGTTGTCCGTGGGCCAGGCCGCGTTCGGGCCGGGGGAACCGTCGGCGGTCCGGGCGACGACTTTCATGGGCTGTGCGGGCATGGGTATCTCCTCGGCGCGCGGTCAGAAGGGGTACTGGGGCAGTTCGCCGCGGACGGTGACCCACTGCTGTTCGGTGAACGCCTCCAGGTTGGCCGCGGTTCCGCCGTGCCGGGAGCCGTTA
The DNA here is from genome assembly GCF_042721035.1 of Streptomyces sp. NPDC058464. Taxonomy (NCBI): domain Bacteria; kingdom Bacillati; phylum Actinomycetota; class Actinomycetes; order Kitasatosporales; family Streptomycetaceae; genus Streptomyces; species Streptomyces sp. NPDC058464. Next base: position 82,669 of record NZ_JBHXMA010000046.1, on the reverse strand, counting down.
CCCGAGTCACCGATGCCGCCGAAGGGGATGGTGGCCTCGTCGTTGACCGTCTGGTCGTTGATGTGGACCAGCCCGCTGGGCACCCGGTCGGCCAGCGCGAGTCCCTTCGCCACGTCGCGGGTCAGGATGCCGAGGGAGAGCCCGTACTCGGTTCCGGCGGCCAGCCGCGCGGCCTCGTCGAGGTCGTGGAACGGCACCACGGGCGCCACCGGTCCGAAGATCTCCTCCTGGTAGGCGGCAGCCGACAGCGGTACGTCGGTGAGCACGGTGGGGCGGTAGAACAGCTCCTCGTACCGTCCGCCCGCCGCCACCCGCGCACCCGCCTCGGCGCTCGCGGTGACGATGCGGTGCACGTTGTCGCGCTGACCGGCGTCGATGAGCGGACCGACCGCCACGTTCTCGCCGGCCGGGTCGCCGACCGGGAGCGCCTCGGCGTGCTCGGCGAGCAGGGCCGCGTAGTCCGCGGCGATGGAGGCGTGCACCAGATGGCGGCTGCTGGCCATGCAGATCTGGCCGGCGTGCACGAAGGAGCCGTAGGAACCTACGGAGACGGCCTTCTCCAGGTCCACGTCGTCCAGCACCACGAGCGCGGAGTTCCCGCCGAGTTCCAGATGGACGCGCTTGAGGCGCTGCGCCGCCGCGGTGGCGATGGCGCGGCCCGCACGGGTGGAACCGGTGAACGCGATCACGGGGATCCCCGGGTGCTCGACGAGGGCCGCGCCCACGTCCGCGCCGCCCGGCAGGACGTGCAGCAGACCGGCGGGCAGCCCCGCCTCCTCGAAGATCCTCGCGAACACGACACCGCCGCAGATCGCGGTGCGCGGATCCGGCTTGAGGATGACGGCGTTGCCCAGCGCCAGCGCGGGCGCGACCGCCCGGATCGCGAGGATGACGGGTGCGTTGAACGGGGCGATCACGCCCACCACACCGACCGGCATCCTGCGTGCGAAGGAAAGCCGCTCCTGACCGGAGCGCAGCAGCTCGCCGTAGGGAGCAGCCGCCAGCGCCGCGGCCTCGTAGCACTCCTCGGCGCCGCCGCCGAGTGTCTGGAAGGAGGCGAACGGGCGGATCGCTCCCGACTCGCGCATCACCCAGGTCTCGATCTCCTGGCTGTGCTCCTCGAAGAGCCGCGCCGCCCGGCGCAGCACGGCCGCCCGCTCGGAGTACGGCAGCGCGGCCCACTCCCGCTGGGCCTGACCGGCTCGCTCGACGGCCTTGTCCAGGTCGGCGGGGGTGGCCGCCCCGACCGTGCCGAGTGTCTCACCGGTGGCCGGCTCGATCGCCGGATAGTCCTCACCCGCTCCGTGAACCCACTCGCCGGTGAAGACCCGGCCCTCCCAGGTGCGGCTGTCGAGAAGTGTCATGACCATCCGTCTCCGTGTCCTCTTTAGTCGGGCATCTGTCCCGTTAAATGGGACACTCTCCTGTCATGGCGGCCGGCGTCAAGGGTTCCGATTCAAGTTCCTCGCCATGTCTGCGCGCCGACCGTTCGGCACGTCGTGACGCCGTTGACGGGGTGACCTTCGCCTGCCTATTGTCCTGATTATTAGATCAGTGATCCTGAAAAGAGGGACAACGGATGGCCATTACTGGACTCGGACACACGGGCTTCTGGGTGGACGACCTGGAGACGATGCGGGACTTCTACACCCGCGTCATGGGGCTGACCGTGACCGACGAGGACGAGGAACTCGGCATCGTCTTCCTCTCGGCGCAACCCGACGAGGAGCACCACGAGTTCGTCCTCCAGCGGGGCCGGACCGCGCCGCCCGGGTCCAAGCTGACACACCAGGTCTCCTGGCGGGTGGACTCACTGGAGTCGATCATCGAGTTCCACCACCGGTTCCGCGCCGAGGGCATCGAGGTCCAGCAGGAGGTCACGCACGGCAACGCGATCGGCATCTACTTCTTCGACCCCGAGGGCAACCGCAACGAGGTCTACCTGCGGGTCGAGCGCGACGTCCGCCAGCCGTTCCGCAAGAGCATCGACCTGGACCAGGAGCCCGCCCGGGTGTTCGAGGAGGCGGAGCGCCTCCTCCACGACGGCGGCCCCGCCTACCAGCCGGTCCAGTGACGGCCACCTCGCCCGGGCACCCGGGCCCGCCACCCCAGGTCCTCGTCGTCGGCGCGGGCCCCACCGGGCTCACCGCGGCCCATCTCCTCGGCTCCGCCGGGGTCCGGGTGCTGCTTGTCGAACGGAACGCGGGCACCAGCGACGACGCCAAGGCGATCAGCCTGGACGACGAATCCCTTCGCATCCTGCAGTGCGCCGGCGTCGACGAGGCGATCTACCCGCTGATCGTCCCCGGCACCGGCACCAAGTACTTCGGTGTCGACGGCCGACCCCTCGTGCACGCCCGGGGCCCCGGCGACCGGCGCCACGGACACCCCTTCAAGAACCCCTTCGCCCAGCCCGACCTGGAACGCGTGCTCCTGGCCGAACTACGGCGCCTGCCCACCGTCGAGGCCAGCTTCGGTACTCGCCTGTACTCCCTGGAACGGTTCGACGACCGGGTGCGGGCCTGGCTCGGGCCCGCCGACGGCGAGGCAGCCGCCGTCTCCGTCGACGTGCCCTACGTCCTGGGCTGCGACGGCGGCCGCAGCACCGTCCGGGAACTGCTCGGTGTCCCCATGCAGGGCCGCAGTTTCCCGGACGTCTGGCTGGTCGCCGACACCCTCGACGACCCGCACGACCAGCGTTACGGCATGCACCACGGCGACCCGCGCCGGCCGGTCGTCATCGTCGCGGGCCGCGACGGGCGCTGCCGCTACGAGTTCCGGCTGCGGCCGGGCGAGTGCGCGCCCGGCGCCGCGCCGCCCTTCGAGCTGGTCCGCGAACTGCTGCGCCCGTACCGGGAGATCACACCCGCGCAGGTGGAACGAGCGGTCGCCTACACCTTCCACGCCCTGCTCGCCGACCGGCTGCGCGAGGGGCGCTGCTTCCTGCTCGGCGACGCCGCCCACATGATGCCGCCCTTCGCCGGCCAGGGACTCAACTCCGGCCTGCGGGACGCGGTCAACCTCTCCTGGAAGCTCGCCGAGGTACTCGCGGGCCGGGCCGGTGACGCGCTGCTGGACACCTATGACACGGAACGAAGACCGCACGCCCGGGCCGTTATCGATCTGTCCGTACGGCTCGGTGACATCGTGATGACCACCAGCATGGCCCGCGCCCGCGTACGGGACCTCCTCGTCCGTGCGGCCGTGCGTACGCCCTGGGGCCGCCGCTATCTCCGCGAGATGCGCTACCGGCCCGTCGCGCGCGTCCGTACCGGTGCCGTGGTCCGGCTCGACGGCAGCGCCGATCCGTTGGTCGGCACCCCGTTGCCCCAGCCGCACGTCCTGTACGGTGCGGCACTCCGGGTCGCCCGGCTCGACGATGTTCTCGGCTCCGGCTGGAGCCTGCTCGGGGTGGGTATCGACGACACCGGCTGGGCGGCCGTCGAAGGTGCGGAGCTGCCCCCGGGGCGGCACGTGGACCTGGTCCTCGACGACCGCACCCCCAGGGAGCATCCCGGTCGCGAAGGGATCGCCGACTCCGACGGGCGCGCCGAGGCGCTGTTCTCCCGGCTCGCCGGCCGGTTCGTCCTGGTGCGGCCCGACCGGCTGGTGGCCGCGGTCTTCACGCCCGAAGAGACCGGCCGCGTGGCCCAGCACCTGGACCGCTTCGCACCTCCCCGTGATCCGGCCACCACGGCCAGGATCCCCTCGATCATCTCTGGAGCAGCTTCATGAAACTCGTCACCGTCCGCCTGACCGGCTCGGGCCTCGCCCCGGCACGCACCGTCGCCGCCCGTGTGCAGGGGGACGAGCTGGTCCTGCTGCCCCACGCGGACGTCGGCACCCTGCTCGCGAGCGGCGAGGACTGGCTCGACCGCGCGGCGGCGGCCGACGGCGAACGCCTGCCGTTGGAGGGCGCGCCGCTCGCCCCCGTCGTCCCGCACCCCAACAAGATCGTGTGCCTCGGCCTCAACTACGCCACGCACATCAAGGAGATGGGCCGCCCGACTCCGACCCATCCCACACTCTTCGCCAAGTACGACGGCGCGCTGGTGGGCGCTTTCGACGACGTCCACATGCCCGCGGTGAGCGACGACCTCGACTGGGAGGCCGAACTCGGCGTCGTGATCGGTCGTCCCGCCCGACATGTGACCCGGGATGAGGCTCTCGCGCACGTGGCCGGCTACACGGTCGTCAACGACGTGACCGTACGGGACTGGCAGCACCGCACCCGGGAGTTCCTCTCCGGCAAGACGTTCGAGGCGACCACCCCCGTGGGGCCGTACCTGGTCACCTCCGACGAACTTCCGCCCGGCGCCTCGGGGCTGACGATCGGCTGCAGCGTCGAAGGGCACACCGTGCAGAAGTCCAACACGGCCGACCTGCTCTTCGACGTCGCCGCGACCGTTTCCTACATCAGTACGATCATCACGCTGCGGCCCGGTGACCTGATCGCCACCGGCACCCCGGGCGGGGTCGGGGCGGGACGCACCCCCAAGGTCTTCCTCCGTCCCGGCCAGGAGCTCGTGACCTTTGTCGAGGGCATCGGTGAACTGCGCAACACGGTGGTCAAGGACCGGCTGTGATCCGGACGCGTGGGTCCGCCCCGACACGCTAAGGTGTCTCGCATGTCAGGAACCGCGTCCCCCAGCTACCGTGAGCGCAACTCGACGGCCGACCGTGCCCTGGACATCCTGATGATGTTCTCCGACACCCAGCTCGTCATCTCCGGCAGCGCGGTCGCCGAGCGTCTGGGCGTCGCCCGCTCGACCGCCTACCGCTATCTGCAGTCGCTGGTGAGCAGCAGGTTCCTGGAGGAGGCACCGGGCGGCGGTTTCCGGCTCGGGCTGCGCGTCCTGGAGATCGGCCGGCTGGCGCGGCGCAGCTACGGGCTGTCCGAGATCGCCCTGCCGGCGATGACGGAACTGGCCGCCGATGTCCACGAGACAGTCCTGCTCACCCGGCGCACCGGCGAACTCGTCGTGTGCGTCGACCGTGCCGAGGCGAGCGAGCGCGCGGTGCGCATCTCCTACGAGCGGGGCACCACGCTCCCGCTCAACGCCGGCGCCTCGGCACTGGTCCTCCTGGCCTGGACGCCCGAGGACGAGGCACGCCGACTGCTGGAGGCGGCGGATCTGGAGCGTTTCACGCCCGCCACCCTCACGGACGTGAACACATTGATGGACCGACTCACCCACATCCGCCGCGCCGGGTACTCGGTCACACGCGGCGAGCTCGACGCCGACGTGACCGGTGTCGCCGCACCGATCCGCGACGACAAGCAGCGGGTGGTGGCCGCGGTGAGCATCGCCGCGCTCGCCTCCCGGGTCTTTCCGGAGGCGGAATCGGAACTGGCCCGCAAGGTGCTGGCGACGGCGCAGCAGATCAGCGACCGCCTGATCACTGTCGGGGGCTGAAGGAACCGCAGAGGGGCGCCGTGCGGTGAAAGGCGACACGTAGTCCGGACGCGTGCGAGGCAGGGCCAGTACGGGCGCATGAGCCCCTGCCGGGCATACGCGGCGGTACGGCGCGAAGATTGCCGTCCGTTCCCCGGCTCCATCGGGAACGCCGATCACGTCGGCACCGGGATCTCCGCCCAGATGGTTTTGCCGGTCGCGGTCTGACGGCTCCCCCAGCGCTGGGTGAGCTGCGCGACGATGAACAGTCCTCGGCCGCCTTCGTCGAAGGCCCGAGCACGTCTCAGGTGCGGCGCGGTGCTGCTGGCGTCACTTACTTCACAGATGAGTTCGGTACCACGGATCAACCGGAGCTGGACGGGTTCCCGGCCGTACCGGATGGCGTTGGTGACCAGTTCGCTGACGACCAGTTCCGCCACGTACTCCAACTCCAGCAGACCCCATGCCGCGAGTGTGCCGGCTACCCACTTGCGTGTCAGGGCCACGGCGGCCGGCTCGGTACCCGGCTCGTACGTGGCCACGCGGTCGCCGCCCAAGGCCTTGGTGCGGGCGAGCAGCAGCGCCGCGTCATCGGTTCGGCGGTCGGGCAGCAGCCGACTGAGCAGCGTCTCGCAGGCTGTCTGCAAAGGGAGTCGGCGCTCGCCGAGAACCTCGCGGAACACATCGAGTCCGGCCTCGAGGTCGCCGTCCACACCCTCCAGCAGGCCATCGGTGTAGAAGACGAGTGTGCTTCCCTCTGGTAGATCGAACTCGGCCACCTCGAACGGCAGTCCACCCAGTCCCAATGGTGGTCCGGACGGAGCGTTCAGAAGCTCGGCGGTGCCGTCAGCCCTTACCAGCACCGGAAACGGATGGCCGGCCCTGGCCATCGAGCAACGGCGTGACACCGGGTCGTACACCGCGTAGACACAGGTGGCGCCGACTTCGGCGAGTTCAGGTCCGGAGGTGAGGGCTCCCTGTTCCGCCTCCCGCCGGTCCATGCGCAGGACGAGGTCGTCGAGCTGGGTCAGCAACTCGTCCGGGAGCAGGTCGACTTCGGCGAGCGTGCGGACTGCCGTACACAGCCGGCCCATGGTCGCGGATGCCTCGATGCCGTGCCCGACGACGTCACCCACGACGAGGCCCACTCTCCCCCCGGAGAGAGGGATGACGTCGAACCAGTCCCCACCTGTCCCGATCTCCGGCTCGGCGGGCAGATAGCGGGAGGCGACGTCGACGGTCATGTCGGCCTCGCGGGGTGCGTGCTCCGGCAGCAGGGCACGTTGCAGGGCCAGGGAGGTGGCCCGCTCGCGCGTGTAGCGGCGTGCGTTGTCGATGCAGACGGCCGCCCTGCTGGTCAGCTCCCCGGCGAGCAGGAGATCCTCCTCGTCGAAGGGCTCCGGGGTGCGATGACGGCACAGCACGGCCGTTCCCAGAATCAGCCCCCGGGCCCGCAGCGGCACCACGAGGGTCGAGTGGATTCCGTGCGCCCGCATCGCCTCGGCACGCTCGGGGCGGCCCGCGCCCCACTCCTCCAGGGACGCGGCGTCCGTCCGGACCAGCAGTGGCCTCCCCGCGGACAGCGCCCGTCCGTGCGGTGACCGACCGGCGTAACTGTGCATGTCACCGAGTGCCACCACGGATTCCGGGCAGCCCGGGAGCACCGAGCTCTGCGCGACCCGGCGGAAACGCAGGGACTCACCCCGTTGGGCGCCGCGCACCTCGTCACCGCTCAGCACCCGGTCGAGGAGGTCCACGACGGCGAAGTCGGCGAGGTGCGCTGTGACCACCTCGGCGAGTTCCTGTGCGGTACGGGTCAGGTCGAGCGTGGAACCGATCCGTTCGCTCCCCTCTGCGAGCACGTCCAGCCGTCGACGCGCCTGGAACTGCCCGGTCACGTCGACGGCTGCCAGCGAGACACCCTCGATCCGGCCTTCCGGGTCCCGGACCGGGTACAGCGCTGTCAGCCATGTGTGTATCCCTTGCTCGCCGGGCACCTGGCCCTGTGCTTCGAGCCTCACCGTCTCGCCGGTACGCAGCACATGCTCGGCCGCCGCGCCGATACCTTCGGGGTCCGGCGGGAACCGCCCGGTCGGCTGCCGGACGGGCAACCCGAGCCGCTTCGGCGCGAACCAGCCGAGCACCCCCGTCGTGGCCGCGTTCACGGCCACGCGCATCCCGGCACGGTCGAAGAGCGCCATGGGCAGGGGCAGCTGTTCCAGGGCACGCTTCCGCAGGACGGCTGATGCGGGAGAACCGGCCGCGGTCCGCGCGGAGGACGGCTCCGACTCGACTCCGACGATCCAGAGGGCACTGCCTGTACGGTCCCGTAGCGGCCGCAGCTGCAGCAGGACCCTTACGGGATCACCGTCGACGCGCCGTAGGGCGGCCGTTCCTCGCCACGGCTCCCGCGCCGACCAGGACCGACTCAGGGAATCGGGCACCGGCTCGGCGAAGAGCTCCCAGAGATCGCGGCCCAGTCTGTGGTGCGGCTCGAAGCCAAGCGGATCACAGGCCCCGGACGCCCACGCGGCCGTCTCTCCCGAAGCCGTCACCACGCCGAGGGCCCCGCCGTCCACCGACATCGGCATGCTGGAACCGACATCCGCGAACATGGACACCGGATTGTCTTTCATAGTGGTTCACAGCCAGGGGCGCACCTTTCCCTCACCACCGCTTTCATGCGGTGGACCAGGGACTTCTACAGCGTGCGCCGCATCCGGCACCCGTGCAAACCGGTACGGGGAGGCTCCACCGCCGTACGTCGATTCCCGTGACGTGTCATGAGGATCCGGGGCGGTGCCTGTCCTCGCCCGTTCACGCCCGCATGGAGTCGGATCAGGTCGGGCACCCCGGTTTCTTCCGCGCTTGTGCGCCTGTCCGCTCGGACACGGACGGACAGGCGCACAAGCGGACGGACGGTGACTGTTGTCCGCCACTGTTGATCTTCGATCAGCCGGCCGATGCGCCGGGCGGGCCGGCGTGGCCGGAGTCGATGAGCCGCCGCAGCCGGAAGGGCCACCGGAAGAAGCCGAGGCCGACACCCACGACCACGGTCAGGACGGTCTGCTGGTTCTCCCGGGGGACGGTGAGAACGACGATCACGGCCGTGCACCAGACGAGGCCGACCGCGAGGGTGGGCCACAGCCCGCGGCCGAGACCGAAGACACTGTCGGGAGCCGCGGGGATGCGGCCCCTGCGGTGAGCGATCGCGGTGGCGATCAGAGTGATGGACCGGCACCCCCGGTTCCCGGTCGGACCGCGGAGCGGTCGCCGGGTACGCGGGGGCCGGCGGCGGGCCTGGCGGGGACGTCAGGCAGAGGTGGACATGTAGAGGACCGCGGCGCTCAGGGGCGCGACGCTCACGGTCGCACCCGCGGAGTACCAGTTGCCGGTCACCATGTCGGTCCCGGCGTCCGCGGCGGTGAAGGTGTAGGTCGTGGACGACGAGGCGTTGAGACCGTACTGGTAGCCGCCGTACTGGCCGGTGTAGAACAGGCCGCGCCCGGAGAAGGGGGACTCGGTGCCGGAGGCGGGCTGGGTGACGCCGGAGGGCGCGGCGGCGACCGGCAGTACGTCCCCGGCGAACCCCTGGGTCGTGCTGGCCGCTCCGGACGGCGGTGCGTAACCGCCGCCGCTGTAGGCCCAGTTGATCCAGTTGGGAATCGTGTAGGTGAGACCGGAGGAGGAGTACGTCGTGAACTGGCGGATCGTCGCGGACCGGTCGACGGCCGGAGTGACCAGATGCACTCTGGCCAGGTTGTTGATCCCGTACCGGGCCCGCCAGTAGGCCTCGATGTAGAGCCGGTCGGGGTCGCGCTTCAGCACGATGACGCCGTTCTCCGGGTCGAACCAGACGAAGTCGGACTGGCCGTCCGTCATCGGAAGACGGGCGCTGCTGGACGTGTAGCCGCTGAAAGTGTCGTAGTCAGCGTGCGCGCTGACGAGGTTGCAGGTCACGCGGGTGCTGCTGTAGGTCACCAGATCGTCGAGGATGGCGCCGTACTGACCGTCGCCGATCATTTGCTGGGCGTAGCCGTTGAGCGTGGAGTCGTTGAAGACGGTCACCGCCTGGAGGGGATGGCCGTCCCAGTTGTACCTGCCGCGCTGGTCGTACTCGATGCGCCCCGGGTACTCGTAGTCGCGCCAGCCGATCTGCGTCGCCAGGCGCATGGTCTTGTAGCCGTCGGCGTCCGTGCCGGGATAGGTGAAGTTGGCGCGCGTCTTGAGGAACTTCAGGCACTGCGCGCGCAGCGTAGAGTCGCTGACCCCGCCCTGGGTGGTGACGGCCTGGTAGATCCGGGCCACGAGGTCGTTCCAGCCGCCGTAGAGGCCGACGTAGCCCAGTTCCTTGGTCAGGCCCTTGGGCGTGATCTGGTAGTAGTTCCCGCCGAGGGGCTTGGAGGGGGTGCCGGAGGAGTCCTCCGGGCCGAGCCAGGGGGAGAGGCCCATCGCCTGGTACAGGTAGGCGCGGGCGTCGCTCTCGGCGAGGGCGGAGCCGGAGTTGATGAGGGTCAGGCCTCGGTTGCACTCGTAGATGCCGAGCGCGCACATCGCCATCTGGTTGCTGTACTGCGGCAGGTGCTGGCGCCAGTAGTCGCGGCTGTCCACGAGCATCTTGGTGTAGGCGGTGCGGCGGGTGGTGCCGGACGCCCCGGTGACACCCTGGTCGAGGCGGGTGCCGAGACCGCCGCGGATCAGCACCAGGGCCCAGCCGACCTTTCCGAAGCCCTCCCACTGCTGGCTGCTCGACGTCATGACCGTGGAGTCCGACAGGTAGGAGACGTACAGGGCGTCGAGCGCGGCGAGGATCTGGGTGACCGCGGTGGTGTTCTGGTAGGCCGGCGTGTACGAGGACCGGTAGCCCTGCGCGAGGGCCAGTACCTGCCAGAGATCGAACGACGAGGCGGTGCCGGACAGATACGAGTTGATGTCGCTGTTGATCCTGCTGTCCAGGTCGGACAGCACGGAACTCGTCGTGGGGGAGGTGCGGGTGGAGACGGCCGGCGCGGAACCCTGGACGTCGTCCGAGGCGAGGGAGAAGTACGGCTTGGTGTGCGTGTACACCCGGTACACGGCCCGGGAGTCGACGCTCAGGTTCTGGTACCAGCCGTCGGCACCGGCGTAGGTGGCCATCGGGCCCATCGACTCGATGCCCAGGGTGATGGTGCTCTTCCCACTGGTCAGCGAGGTCGGCAGGGGGATCGTGTGGTAGTAGAAGCGGCCCGGTGTGCGGGCGTCGTCGGCGGCGACGTCGAGCGGGTCGACGTCGCCGAGGAAGTACCAGCCGACCTGTTCGCCGCCCGCGAGCAGCATCAGGATGCCCTGGTTCGCGCCCTTCTCGCCGCCCCACATCTTGACGGTGACGTACGTCGTCACGCCGGCGTCGCACTTCATGGTGAAGGAGGCGGTGCCACCCCAGGTGCTGACGGTGCTCGTCGGGTTGAACCGGCGCGCGCTCTGGCTGAGTGCGCCGGTGAGGGAGGTGGAGCGCGTGCTGGACAGGGAGTGGGCGGACTCCGAACTGCTGTTGCCCATGATCAGGGTGTCCAGCGGTCCCGCGGCGGCGGCCTGCGCCGGGTCGGGCAGGGCGGCGGCGTCCCAGATCCAGCCGCTCGCCGTCATCCCGGCGAGGGCGGCGGCGGACCTGAGAAGGTTGCGGCGGGTGACTCCGGGGGAGTGGGGGGTGTCGGCTCGGGCGGGTGTGCGGTCGTTCATGGTGCGGCTCCGTTGTCGCATGGGAAATCAGCGACGGAAGCGTAGGAAGCGCTTGCTCCACTTGCCTACGGACGGAACCGGATAGGAAAGTTTTCATACCTCGACGGTGAACAAGGCGGGCTTCCGTGACTCGGAGGACCGCGCGCCGTCGTCCGCTCTCGCGGCACTCTCGCTCCCCGGCCGCTCGCCGGGTGACCGAACTCGGGCGCACGCCGGCGGCGCCGTTGCCACGGCGTAGTGCAAAAGCTCTCAACCGGCACTGCTTCCGCGTGACGGTGGTGCCCCACGCCCTTCCCGCCGTTGCGGGGACCCCATCGCCTGGCTCCGACCGCGCATGTCGGATACCTTGCGCGGATGGGCCCGCGAGGGGCTCCGGCAGCGTTGCCACGGACAGGAGGACTGCACGATGACCAGGCGGGTCGCCGAGGGGGCGGACGAGGCGAGCAAGCGGGTCACCGTCAAGGACGTGGCGGCGAGAGCGGGAGTGTCCACCGCCACTGTCTCCCGCGTGCTCGCGGGGAACTACCCCGTCGCCGCGAGCACCCGAATGCGTGTCCAGAGGGCCGCCCAGGAGCTGGACTACGTGCTGAACGCCAGTGCCCGAGGTCTGCGCAGCACCAACAGCAACACCGTGGCCTTCGTCGTTGCCGACGTGAAAGGCCCCTTCTTCGCCCATATCGCGGACGGCGTCGAACAGCAGGCCGCGGAAGAAGGGCGTCTGTGCCTGGTGTGCACCACGCACAACGACCCGGCGCGAGAGGTCGCCGTCATCAATGTGCTCAGGGAGCAGCGGGTGGAGGCGCTGATCCTGGTCGGCGGTACGGTGCAGACCCCCGAATACGTCACGCGCATGGCCAGGCTCGCCCGCTCGCTCGACGCCGAGGGCTCCCGCCTTGTCCTGTGCGGACGGCCTTCGCTGGGGGAGGACGTGCCCGAGACGGTCGTCGAGTACGACAACGAGGGCGGTGCCTTCGCGATGACCAGCTACCTGCTCTCGCTCGGACACGAACGGATCGTGCTGCTCGGTGTGGAGAACCAGTCCACCGCCGCCGCGCGGGTGGCGGGGTACCGGCGGGCGCTGGAGTCCCGGGGCATCCCCTTCGACCCCGAGCTTGTGGTGAGCGGCGTGCACACCAGGGAGTCCGGCTATCAGGGGACGCGTGAACTCCTGTCCAGAGGCACCGCTTTCACCGCGGTCTTCGCGGTCACCGACATCATCGCCGCCGGCGCGCTCAAGGCGTTGCGCGAAGCGCGGGTGCGCGTCCCGGAGGACGTCTCGGTCGTCGGGTACGACGACATCCCGCTCAGCCTCGACCTCACCCCCGAGCTGACGACCGTCCATGTTCCGCACGAGGAGCTGGGCCGTGCCGCGGTACGTCTGGCCCTCCACCGGGACCGGTACCCGGAGCAGCGGGTGAAGATGGGTGTCCATGTCGTCGTGCGGGGCTCTTCCGGACCCGTGGGCACCTGGCGGCCCTGACCGGAGCGGCCGCTGCGGTCCTTGGGTAGTCCTCACGCAGAGAACGATTTCTTGATGCTGGGCCAGTGACTGCCCGCCATCGCATGGGCCTGGTCGAAAGCACGGGGTGAGCTCATTCGTTGACCGAGATGCGCCACACTTCTATGGTGGAAATCGTTTTCTATCATCTGCTGAGATGGCTCGAGGAGTCCCTTCGTGCGCGACCGCTCTGTCACATCGTGGTCCTGGGGCGAGGACCCGTTCGTTCTGCGGTTCGCCCACGAACCTGAGGGTCCCGTCCGGATGGTCGGGCTCGGCCCCCCGACTCCCTGGGTGTGTTCACTGCCCTTGGTGGAGGTCGAGGTCACCGGCGAGGGGAGAGCCGGCACCTCGGGGAAGCGCCATGTCGACGGGAGCCTCTCCCGCCGACTGCGCTACGTCACCCACGACGCCACCTCACGGCACCTGACGGTACGGATGCACGACCCGTCGACGGATCTCCACGTCACTGCCCGCTACGCACTCGTGGACGGCGTCCTCTCGGCCCACGCCGAGATCACCGCGGGAAGTCAGGACGTGCGCGTCGAGCAGGTGTCCTCCTTCACGTTCGGCGGACTGGCTGCGGCTCTCGGCGCCATGGACGACTGGGAAAGCGGGATCACACTGTGGACGGCTGCCAACCCGTGGAGCGGGGAGCACCGGTGGCACGGGAGGACGGCGGCCGAGGAGGGGCTGTACGACGTCGGCATGACCCGATACGGGCAGACCGGCTCGAAGAACCGCGTCGCGTGGACCTCCACCGGATCCTGGCCGTCGTCGGAGCGCCTGCCCATGGGGTGGATCGAGGGGCCGGACGCGGTCCTCGCGTGGCAGATCGAGCACAACGGCTCCTGGCTCGCGGAACTCGGCGACCGCCATGACGACCTGTATCTGCTCCTGGCCGGCCCCGGGCACCGCGACCACCACTGGTCGATGCTGCTGACCCGGGGAGAGACGTTCACGACTGTGCCCACGTCCCTGGCTCTCGGTCCTGACCGGGACACCGCGCTCGGCGCGCTGACCCGGCACCGCCGGGCCGGCCGCCGTCCCCATCCGGACACGACGGCGCTGCCCGTGGTCTTCAACGACTTCATGAACTGCCTGATGGGCGAGCCCACCACGGTCGCGCTGCTCCCGCTGATCGAGGCCGCCGCGGAGAGCGGCTGTGAGTACTTCTGCGTGGACGCCGGCTGGTACGACGACGAACGGGCGGGTCCCGGCCCCGGCGGAGTACCCGGCTGGTGGGACACCGTCGGGCAGTGGCAGCCGTCCCCGTCCCGATTCCCGGGCGGTCTGGGAGAGGTGACCCGGGCGATCAAGGACGCGGGGATGCTCCCCGGCCTGTGGCTGGAACCGGAGGTCGTGGGGGTTCGCAGTCCTGTCGCGCGGGCGCTGCCCGACGAGGCGTTCTTCCGGCGTGACGGTGCGCGCGTCGCCGAGTGGGGCCGCCACCAGCTCGACCTCGCCCACCCGGCGGCTCGCGCGCACCTGGACGCCACCGTCGACCGTCTCGTCGCCGATTTCGGCATCGGCTACCTCAAGCTGGACTACAACATCGACATCGGTGCCGGCACCGACGCCGGTCCGCACGGTCCGGGGCACGGGCTGCTCCGGCACAACCGGGCCTACCTCTCCTGGCTCGACGCCGTGCTGGAACGCCATCCCGGTCTGGTGATCGAGGGCTGCGCGGCCGGCGGCATGCGCACCGACCCCGCCACGCTCGCCCGGGTGCCCGTGCAGTCGCTCACCGACCAGCAGGACTTCCGGCTCGTCCCGGCGATCGCGGTGAACGCGCCGGCGGCGGTCCCTCCCGAGCAGGGCGCCATGTGGGCCTACCCCGATCCCTCGATGAGCGACGAGGAGATCGTCTTCACGATGGTCTCGGCCATGCTGGGCCGGATCCACCTCAGTGGTCGCGCCGACCTGCTCGACCCCCGCCAGCGATCTCTCGTGAAGGAGGCCTTGCGCGTATACCGGACCTATCGCCGGGATCTGGCCGCTGCCCTGCCGTCCTGGCCCCTGGGGCTGGCCGACTGGCGCTCGCCGTGGCTGGCGCTCGCCATGGACACAGGCCCCGAGACGCTTCTCGCCGTGTGGCGGCGCGACAGCGCAACGGTCGACTGCGCGGTCCCCGTGCCCGCGGGGACCAAGGAAGTGCGGGAGGTGTATCCCGTCGGCGCTTCCGGCGCGGTGGAACTGGACACCGGGCGGCGAGCGCTGCGTGTACTGCTGCCCGAGCGGTGGTCGGCCCGGCTGTTCCGGCTCGTCCGGTGAGCAGTCCGGAACCGGGACGCGGAGCGGTCTCGGGCCTCGCGCCGCGCACTGCCGTACGGCGAAGCCGGGTTTCCCCCGTGCTCCGGCCGGCACACTCCCCGTTCCCCGCGTCATCGCCGGTGAACTGATCCGCGAGCGCCGGTCACGGACGACACTCGCCGCCGCCGCCCTGTCGTCGGCGCCGCCCGCCGGTGTACCGCTGTTCGACTGGCGTCCCGGCGTCCCGCCGGCGCATCGTTGCTCGACCGGCTCACCGCCGCCGCGGCGGGCATCCGTCCGGTCCCCGTGGACCGCAGGGCAGTCCCGATCTTCCACCGGCACGCGGATCGAACGGCGCGCGGAGTTCCCGCGACGCACGCGGGCCGTCCCGCCCGTCCGTGGGCACCGCTGATCGGCGCGTACGCGATGCCTGCGCATGCCCCGGGAGGATCGGCGGGCACCGGAGGCGAGCGCACGTC
This sequence comes from Streptomyces sp. NPDC058464, assembly GCF_042721035.1. Taxonomy (NCBI): domain Bacteria; kingdom Bacillati; phylum Actinomycetota; class Actinomycetes; order Kitasatosporales; family Streptomycetaceae; genus Streptomyces; species Streptomyces sp. NPDC058464. The sequence continues at coordinate 67,325 of NZ_JBHXMA010000046.1, read as the reverse complement.
TCCGCGAGGGGCGGGACAACCGGATGCAGCTTTCGCCCCTGCCATGGCGACCGGCCGCGGGCAGGCGCCCGGACACCTCACTCGCGACGGCGGTGACCTGCGGTTTCCTGTTTTTTGTTCAGACCAGGCGCAGGGCAGCTGAACAAGCCTCCACCCCTGAATGATCGGTGGCGGCCGGGTGCCACCCCACAGCCTTCAGGGCGCAGGCGGGTCTCCCCGGACCGATCGACCCATCGGCTCATCGACACGGGGAAGAGAGACCTCCTTGCGCAACAAACACGGCCGGAGCAAGAACCGGCCGGCCTTCTACACGGCGGCGGCCGCGTCCGGCGCGGCCGCCCTGGTCGTCCTGGCCGGACTGGTCGCGGCGGTCACCCCGACCACCGCGGCGGCGGCGGGTTCGGCGGGCGTGTCGTCGGCCGGTCTCGCGCGGGCGGCCACGCGCGTGACCCTGATCACCGGCGACACCGTCGGCGTGGACACCCACGGCCGGGTGGTCGGCATACGCCACGGCAAGGGCCGCACCGGCATCGGCTACTCGGTGCAGCGGGTCGACGGGCACACCCTCGTCATACCCTCGGACGCCGTCCGGCTGCTCGACGGCGGCCAACTGGACCGCCGCCTGTTCGACGTCACGCAGCTCGTCGCGGACCACTACGACGACACCCGTCGGGGGCAGCTCCCGCTGATCGTGTCCTACCAGGGCAGCCGGGACAGCCAGGCGGACGCCAAGCAAGCCCTCACGGACGCCGACGCCCACGTGAAAAGGCAGCTGCCCGTCCTGCACGGCCAGGCGGTGACGGCCGCGAAGCAGGACAGCGGACAGGTCTGGCAGGCCCTCACCGACCCCGCCCCGCACGCCGACGGCTCCGTGACCACGGCGCGCGGCGTGGACCAGGTCTGGCTGGACGCACGGGTCACGGTGGCCCCGCAGAGCTCCGCGGGCTCCGCCGGCGACGACGGCACCGGGACCGCGCAGATGGGCGCCCCGGACGCGTGGAAGGCCGGCTACGACGGCAAGGGCGTCAAGGTCGCGATCCTGGACACCGGCATCGACGTCACCCACGCCGACCTCAAGGGCAAGGTGGTCGCCGCCAAGGACTTCAGCAGCAGCGGCACCACCGACGACTACGTCGGGCACGGCACGCACGTCGCGTCCACGATCGCCGGCACGGGGGCGGCCTCCGGCGGCAAGTACAAGGGCGTCGCGCCCGGCGCGAGCCTCATCAACGGCAAGGTGCTCGACAACAGCGGGAGCGGCGAGGACTCGGCCATCATCGCCGGCATGCAGTGGGCGGTGGCCCAGGGCGCCAAGGTCATCAACATGAGCCTCGGCGGTTCCGACACCTACGGCACCGACCCCATGGAAAAGGCCATCAACGACCTGTCGAAGTCCGACGGCGTGCTGTTCGCGGTGGCGGCCGGCAACTCCGGGCCCAAGGACCAGACGCTCGACACACCCGGCAGCGCAGCCTCCGCGATCACCGTGGCGGCCGTCGGCCACGACGACTCCCTCACCAGCTTCTCCAGCCGCGGCCCGACGGCCGACGGCGCGCTCAAGCCCGACATCTCCGCGCCCGGCCTCTACATCGTCGGCGCCAAGGCCAAGCACGGCACCATCGGCGACCCGTCGGGCACCGCGGGGTACGTGACGATGTCCGGTACGTCGATGGCCACCCCGCACGTGGCCGGGGCCGCCGCCATCCTGGCCCAGGAGCACTCCGACTGGAGCGGCGACCGCATCAAGGCCGCGCTGATGGGCTCGGCCGAACCGCACGCGGACCTGACCGCCTACCAGCAGGGCGCCGGACGCGTCGACCTCACCCGGGGCATCACCGCGAGCGTCGTGGCCGAGCCCGCCTCCGTCGACTTCGGCACCCAGGCGTGGCCGCACACCGACGACACCGCGGTCTCCAAGACCCTCGCCTACCGCAACACCGGCGACAAGGACGTCACGCTGAACCTGGCCGCGTCCGGCGCGGCGGGCGTCTTCACCGTCTCACCGGCCACACTGACGGTCCCCGCGGGCGGCACCGCCTCCGCGACCGTCACCGCGGACACCCGCGCGGGCACCAAGGACGGCTACTACTCCGGTGCCGTGACCGCGACGTCCGCCGACGGCACCTCGTCCGTGCGCACTCCCGAGGTGGTCAACCGCGAGCCCGAGTCGTACAACCTGACCATCAAGACGGTCGGCCGCGACGGCAAGGCCCCCAAGTACGGCGCCACCGCGACCCTGTACTCCAAGGAGACGGGCCAGACGGTCTCCCCGTACGACCGGGACGACGACGGCGACTACAAGGTGACGGTGCGCGTACCCAGGGGTCACTACGTCCTGGACGACTGGATACCGGACCAGGACACCGACAACGCGGTGCTGGTCGCCCCCGACCTGAACCTCACCAAGGACACCACCCTGGTCCTCGACCAGCGCAAGACGAAGAAGATCAAGGTCACCGCCCCCGACCCGCGGGCCAAGGGAGGCGACCCGGTCATCAAGATCGCCTCCAAGGGCGAGGGCGGCGCGTCCTCGTACGCCAACTACTTCTACACCAGCGGTTACAGCTTCACGCTCGGCCAGGTCGGCGCGAACGCCCCGAAGAACACGTTCATGTCCCAGGTCAGCGGCGTCTGGTCGAACGGCGGCGGGGCGAAGCCGCAGTACCACATCGTGATCAGCCACAGGGGCTCCTTCTTCGACGGGCTCACCCAGACGGTCAAGGCCTCCTCGATGGCCCGCGTCGACATGTCGATGGGCTCCACGGTCGCCGGCACCGCCGCCGAGCCCGACGGACAGTGGCAGACCCCCGGCTTCGACGAGCTGACCGGACTCGGCCCCAACACCGTCGGCACCTCCCGCGCCCTGCCCGCCGGCCGGGTCACCCTCTACGTCTCCACTGACGCGGACCTGCGCTGGCAGTTCCACGTCTCGCTGCACCGCGACGGCGCCAACCAGGCGTACATGTACCTGGACGGGGCCGACTTCAAGCGCTACCAGCCGGGCCGCACCTACCAGGAGAACTGGAACCAGGCCGTGTTCGGCCCGGTCACCTCCACCAGCAGGGTCTTCCTGGGCGCCTACCGTTCCGGTGACGACTACGCGCTGTGCACGCCGCTGCTGTCCGACGGACACGTCGCCAGCGACCTCGGCGCCAAGCTGCACACCGTCCTCTCCTCCGGCGGCACGACCTACCTCGACACCACCGACGACCCCTGCGACCAGTCTGAGTCCCTCACCGGCCTGCCCCAGGAGAAGCGGACGTACCGGCTCGCCGTCACCTCGCAGCGCAGCCTGAGCACCTACAAGGTCAGCGACCGGGTCAGCGCGACCTGGACCTTCACCTCGCAGCACACCTCCGCGACCGGCGCGGCAACCCGCCTGCCGCTGTCCGTGGTCCGCTTCGCGCCGAAGCTGAGCCTGACGGCCACCGCCAAGGCGGGCGGGCGGTTCGACGTCCCGGTCGTCGTCCAGGGCCCGGCCGCCGGCAAGGGGCAGCTGAAGTCGCTGACGGTCCAGGTGTCGTACGACGGCGGCCGTACCTGGAAGCGGGTGGCCGTGCGCACGCAGGCCTCCGGCCGGCGGTACGTCACGCTCACCCACCCGGCGCGGCCCGGCACGGTATCCCTGAAAGCGGACCTGGCCGACAAGGACGGCAACACGTACTCAGGTACGATCAACAACGCCTATCGCACCGTCCGGTAAGCGCTGTCCCCAGCACCGCGGCGGCGCCGATGGGCCCATGACCTGAGTCGAGCACCGGAAGCCGTCGGACGGTGGAGAGGATGCCGTTCGATGGGACGACGCGAGAAGCCGGTGGACCCGGACGCCGGGCCTGTGCAGAGGCTGGCGTACGACCTGCGCATACTGCGCGAGAAAGCGGGCAGGCCCGCCTACCGGGACATGGCCCGGCGGGCGGGCTACTCCACGACCGCCCTCTCCCAGGCCGCGGCCGGCGAGCAGCTGCCGACCCTGGCCGTCGTCCGGGCGTACGCGCAGGTGCTGGACGCCGACCCGGAGGAGTGGGAGGAACGCTGGCGCGCCGTCGAGCGCGAACTCAGGGAAGCGACCGCGCTGGACGAGGAAGCGCCCTACCGGGGGCTGGCCCGCTTCGAACCGGGCGACAGCGACCTGTTCTTCGGCCGGGCATCACTGGTGGGGGAACTGCTCGCACTGGTGGCCGAACACCGTTTCGCGGCGGTGTTCGGCCCGTCGGGCAGCGGCAAGTCCTCCCTGCTGCGGGCCGGACTGATCCCGCTCCTGCGCCGGGCCGACCCCGGGGAGCGGCCGGCGGTGATCCGGGTGCTGACGCCCGGAGACCGCCCCGCCCACACCCATCGGGACGCCCTCACCCCCAGCGAAGGGAAGGGCGAGACCTGGGTCATCGTCGACCAGTTCGAGGAGATCTACACCCTCTGCCGGGACCGGGGGGAGCGCGAACGCTTCGTCGAACTGCTGCTCGCGGCACGACGCCCGGACAGCCGGCTGCGGGTGGCCGTGGCGGTGCGCGGGGACTTCTACGGACACTGTGCCTCCCACCGGGAACTGGCCGAGGCCGTCAACGAGGCCGGGCTGCTGGTCGGCCCGATGAGCCCGGACGAACTGCGCGAGGTGGTCACCGGCCCGGCCACCGCCATGGGCCTGATCGTGGAGCGGAGCCTGACCGCCCGGGTGGTGGCCGAGGCCACCGACCAGCCCGGGGCGCTGCCGATGCTCTCGCACGCCCTGCTGGAGACCTGGCACCGCCGCCGCGGCCGGACACTGACCCTGGCCGCGTACGAGGAGGCGGGCGGGGTGCACGGCGCCGTCGCCGCCACGGCGGAGCGGCTGTACGGCGAGCTGTCGGACACCCAGGCCCGCACCGCCCGCCGCATCCTGCTCCGGCTGGTCGTGCCCGGCGACGGCACCGCCGACACCCGCCGTCCGGCACAACGCCTGGAGTTCCCGAAGAGCGCTCAGGAGGTCCTCGACCGACTGGCCGCCGCGCGTCTCGTCACCCTCGACGGTGATGTCGTCGAACTCGCGCACGAAGCACTGATCACCTGCTGGCCGAGACTCGCCGGGTGGATCGACGAGAACCGGGACCGGCTCCGCGCGCGGCGGCGGCTCGGTGACGCGGCCCGCTCCTGGCGGGAGCTCGGTGAGGATCCCGGCGCCCTGTACCGGGGAACCCGGCTGGCCGTCGCCGAAGAACTGTTCATCCCGGGGCCGGAGGACGACCTCACCTCACCGGAGCGTGCCTTTCTGGCCGCCTCCCGCACGGCCCGCGACATCGAGCGGGAGGCCGGACTGCGCGCCGCCCGCCGGACCCGCGTCCTCGTCGGGACAGCGTGCACCTTCCTGGTGCTGGCCCTGGCCGCGGGACTGCTCGCCTGGCAGCGCAACGGGGCGAAGGAGGACGAGGCCGCCAAGGCCGCCGCCCTCTGGCTCGCCACCGAGTCCGCGAGCCTGCGCTCCACCGACCCCCGGACCGCCGCGCTGCTCGGCGTCGCGGCCTGGCGGACGGTCGAACTGCCCGAGTCGCGCTCGGCGCTCCTCGGCGCCCTGGAGCAGCCTGAACGGGACGCCTTCGTCGACCCCCAGACCGGCAAGGACGTCGAGCGCTACCTCACGGATCGCGGCACCACCCTGCTCAGTGTCGACGGGGGACGAGTCGCCGTCCGAAACGTCGGCGACCATCGCCTGACCAGGTCGTACCACCTGCCGGCCGGGACCGAGGCGTCGGCCGCGGGTCCGGACGGCACCACCCTGGATCTCAGCGGGCCGGACGGCGAACTGGTGTGGGACCTGGCGGCCGGCCGAGCGGTCGCCGACCTCGGGCAGTCGACGCTCCTCGCGACCGCACCCGACGGGACGGCGTTCGTCGCCGCTCCGGCGGACGGCGAAGGTTCCGTCCGGGTGTACCGCAGGAGCGACGGCGGGGTGCTGTTCGAGCAGAGCCTGCCGGGGGCCCTGACGACGGCCGCCGTGTCCGCGGGCGGTGCCACGCTCGCCCTGTGCCCCGCGGGTGGCACGCCACAGCTCTGGGACACCGGGCGGCACCGTCGGCTGACAGGTGCGTGGGACACCGTGGACAAGCAGGTCTGCGGAACGGGCACCGGGGCGGACGGCGGCGACCGGCAACTCGCCTTCAGCGCGGACGGCCGACGGCTGGTCGCGCTGTACGGGACCACCGCCACCGTCTGGGACGTGCGCACCGGACGCGTCGTCGCCGACTTCAGCAGTGCCGGGTCGACCGGCTTCACCGAGGCGGCCCTCTCGTCGGACGGTTCGTTCCTGGCCACGGCGGACGACCAGGAGACGGCCGTCTGGCGGGTCGACGGCTCCGGCGTCAAGGCCTACCGGCAGCCGCTCTCGGGCGCCGAGATACGTGGGCTGACCTGGGCATCCGGCACGAAGCCGGTGCTGCGCTACCTCGACGGGGCAACCGTCCGCACCTTCGACATGACCGATCGGCTGGCCCCGCGCTGGGAGGCCGGGGCGGCCGACGTCACGGCACTCGCCCCGGACGGCACCGTCGTCGCCACCGCCACCCGCGTCGATGGGGGCTACCGCCTGGAACTGCGTTCCACCCGCACCGGCGGGCTCCTCGCCGGTGCCTCGCTCGGCGCGCTGCCCGGCACGTCCGACGGAGCCCCGCTGCTGGCCTTCAGCGCGGACGGCCGGGCCCTCGCCGTCGCCGACACCGTGTCCTCGCACGGCTCCCTGCGCCAGCGCTTCACCGTGTGGGACGTGCTACGGCACAAGGTTCGTACGGAGTTCGACACGTCAGGACCGGCCGACCGGGCCGTGACCGCCCTCGCCCTCGGCCCCGGCGGGCGGACGCTGCTCGCGGTCCGGATCGCGGGCGACGGCTCCGCGCTGGAGGTGTGGGACACCGCCGCCCGGCGCAGCACCGGCACGCTGGGCGGCTTCTCGGCAGACGATCTCGCCGTTCGGCCGGACGGACACCTGGCGGTGAGCAGCGCGGACCAGTACGCCGGGATGCCGTCCGGTCCCATCGCTGGACGGGCACTCGCCGACGGCAGGGAGGTGACCGCGCTGGCGTTCAGCCCCGACGGGTCACGGCTCGCCGTCGGGGACGCGACCGGGCACGTCACCCTGTGGGACGGAAGGCTGCGCAACCGTGTCGGAGTCCTGACCGGCACGTCCGACACCGTGTCCCAGGGGGCGCCGGAAACGGTGACCGCGCTCGCCTTCTCCTCGGACGGCACCACGCTGGCCGTGGGCGGCGCCCACGGCACGCTCCGGCTGTGGGACGCGGGACAACAGCAGGTCGGCACCGACCTGCCATGGGCCGGTGACGAGATCCGTTCCGTGGCCTTCGGCCGGGACGGCGGGTCGCTCTACGCCGCAGGACCCCGCGTGCGGTCGCAGAGCTTCGACATCGAGCCCGCGGACGCCGTGCGCAGTATTTGCGACCGTACCGCGGGAGTCGGGCTCTCCCGGGTGCAGTGGCGGGACTACGCGCCTGACACCCCGTACCGGGACATCTGCTCCGGAGCGTGATGAGCGGCCGAACGGTCTGATCCCACCGATCCGAGATTGTTCAGGCCAGGGCGGGGGGTGCTGAACAAGGCCTCCGTCGCCCAGGATCGGGCAGTGGATCCGCTGTGCGTGCCATCTCTGGCGAGCAGCGGCCTGGGGCGTTCCGTCAGTGACGTCCGTCAGACCCCACTCGCTTAGGTTTTGATCGCATGCGCAAATTCACGGCTGTTCACCCGATCCTGCTCGCCACCGCTTTGTCGCTCATGGCCGCGTGCTCGTCCGGGACGGTGGCCTCACAGCCGGGAGAGGGCTCGTCCGCCACCGGGTCGGCCGCCGCGACCGTCGACCCGTCGAAGATCAGCGGGCTGGACATCGTCAGCGACAACAGTGAGCAGAGCTCCTGCCCGTACGCGACCAGTTACCCGGCCGTGCCGGGCGCGGCCGCCATGACGGCCGCCATGAAGCACGACGTCGACCGGCGCCTGGCCGAATTCCGTGCGTCCGCCTGCCAGCCGGGTTCGAACAGCGCGGCCGAGCAGGGCCCGGAACTCAACATCAGCCACGAGTTCCTCGTGGCCTCCGGTGACGTCCTGGGCGTTCGCCTGTCCACGCAGGACCGCAGCACGTCCGTGGGGGACGGACTGTCGACCCGCACGTACTGGTACGACGGCAAGACCGGGACATACCGCACCGCCCTCGGTCTCATCGCGGACGGCTCGCGGGACGCCTTCGTGTCCGCTCTCAAGAAGGAGCTGAGGCGACGGGAGGGGGTCGTGGCCTCGACACTCGACGCCGCCCTCGACGACCCGGCGAACCGCGCGGCGGCCGTGGACGACCTGGCCTTCACCTCGGACGGCGGACTGCGGGTGAGCTTCGACCGGGGTGAGGTGGGAGTCCCCGCGGCCGGCCGTTACACGGTGACCTTCTCGGAGAAGACCGCGACCGCCTGGCTGTCCGCCTTCGGCAAGCGCGCGCAGCGGCAGTCCGTCCACCCCGACGCCCACCTCGACGTCGGTGCCACCAGCACCCCGGCCGAGTCCGCGCCGGCGCAGGCGGCCGTCGGCGACGACAACACCGACTGCAAGAAGGTGAAGTGCGTCGCGCTCACCTTCGACGACGGACCGGCAGCCCCGGAGACCTCGACGCTGCTGACCTACCTCGCGCAGTACAAGGCGCGGGTCACCTTCTTCACCGTCGGTCAGAACGTCGTCGCCCATCCCGACCTGGTCCGTGCCGAGGCGAAGGCCGGCCACGAGGTGGGCAACCACTCCTGGAACCACCCCGACCTGACCCGGCTCTCCACCCGGGAGATCCGCTACCAGCTGAACCGCACGAGCGCCGCCATCAAGGCGGCCACCGGCAAGGCGCCGACCCTGTTCCGCCCTCCGTACGGCGCGGTGGACGCCAAGGTCACGGCGGCGACCACGCTGTCGCCCGTGCTGTGGAACGTGGACACCGAGGACTGGAAGTACCCCGACGCGAAGAAGGTCGCCGCGACGGTCATCTCCAAGGTGTCGCGCAACGACGTGGTCCTGATGCACGACATCCACCCGACCTCGGTCGCCGCCGTCCCCGAGATCCTCCGTGTCCTCACCGCCCGCGGGTACCACTTCGTCACGGTCAGCCACCTGCGCGCCACCGACTGATCCGCCGCGAGCCGTGCCGGCAGGAAGCCGTGGTTCCCGCCGCCGGGGACAAGTCCGCGAAGGACCGTGGCCACGCTGCGCATGCCAGTGGTTCCTTATGAGTGCCGGCACGGGCTGTTCGAGTGCGGGCGCAGAACGGGTCGACGTCGGCGAAGGCCCTCACTGTCGGGGCATACCGGCACGACGGCGTCGCCGCGGCGGCTGGCGCGACGCGGAATCCCACGCTGCCGTCGGCCTTCTTCGCCGGAGCAGAGGGAGCACGCGGACGGTTCCGTCTGTCGAAACACCCGAAGCGGCGCGGTCGCCGTCACCCGGAAGCCATGCCGCCACCGTGGATCGGTATCCCCGATCGCGACCGCCCGCCCCTATCCCCGATCGTCGGAGGCCAGGCGGGGAAAGAGGGCTTCCGCGTTGGTGCGGTTGATGGCCGCTCTGCCCTCGGGGGTGAGATCGGGGTGCGTGTCCAGGAAGCGGTTGTGGTAGGCGCCGGCCGCCTCCGGGGCGTACGGCCAGTCACTGCCGTAGAGGACGCGTCCCGGCTCGGCGAAGGAGAGCAGGGCGGGCAGGGCGCTGGGACTGGCGGAGAGTGCGGTGTCGAAGTAGAAGCGCTTCAGCTCGGTCAGCACGTCCTCGGGCGTCCGGTCCGGCGCGAGCACCGTGGACGTCAGACTGGTGACCCGGTAGGCGATGTAGGGGAGATAACCGCCGGCGTGGGAGAGGATCACCTTCACGTTGGGGTGGCGGGCGAGTGTGCCCTTGAGGGCGAGGTTGAGCGCGGCTCGCGTGGTGTCGAAGAGGAAGTCGGCCAGCGCGGGCGAGACTCCCGGCAGCAGGGTGACCGGCGGGTGGCTGGGATGGATGAACACCGTGGCGTGGCGGCGGTCGAGTTCGTCCCACAGCGGCTCGTCCTCGGGCTCGCCGAGATAGCGGCCGTGGACGTTGGACAGCAGGACGACGCCGTCCGCACCGAGGGCGTCCATCGCGTGGGCGGTCTCGGTCAGAGCGCCGTCCAGGTCGGGCCACGGGAGCATGGCGAAGTACCCGAAACGGTCCGGCCGGTTCTTGACGACCTCCGCGCCGTACTCGTTGACCGCGCGTGCGAGCGTACGTGCTTCGGCGTCGTCGCCGAAGTGGATGCCGGGTGTGGTGACGGACAGGATGCCGGTGGCGATGCCCTGGTCGTCCATCATCGCGATGGCACTGTCCGGGTCCCAGGCTCGGATGGGCCAGCCGTCCGTGAGGCCATTCCGTTCCATGGTGTCGAGCCAGACGGGCGGGTTGACGTGCTGGTGGACGTCGATGCGTGCGGGGTGGTGCGTGCTGGTCATGCGACTACCGTTCCACGGGTGCTGCCCGCTCACATCGGTACGGTCGTCCAATGCTTCGGCGGCTCCTTGTCACTGCGGTACAGCGCGGTGGCTCAGCCTGTTTCCCGGTCCAGTACGGCGGCCCCGAAACGGGCGGCCAGCAACAGGGCACAGTGGACTTCGATCCGTCGCTCGTCCAGCGGGTACGGCAACTGCTCCTCGATGCGCCGCAGTCGGTAGACGACGGTGTTGCGGTGGACGTGCTGGTCCTGTGCCGTGCGCAACAGGCTCTGCCCGGAGGCCAGATAACTGAGCAGTGTCGCACGCTGCTCCCCGGCGCTCGGGTCGTCCGCGGCGAGCGGGCCGAGCGTGTCCTGGACGAACCAGCGTGCTCGCTCAAGGTCGGACGAGAGCAGGCCGGGCAGACTCACCATCTGCCACGAAGTCACCTCTCGCGCCGGATCGGACTCCTGGACGACACGGGCGGTGTCGCGTGCCTGGAGGTGGCTGAGGCGGAAACCCTCGGCGCCGGCCGCGGTGCTCCCCAGCGCGACCCGCGTCCCGGCCAGCCCCGGGCGCACGCCGCCGAGGGCCGTCGACTCCGCCGCGGTCGGCGGGTGGGTGCGGCTGAGCCATGCCCACAGAGTCTCGTCGTCGTCCCGAACCGTCAGCAGCGTGCAGTCCGTCAGCCGGTCGGCGAACTGAGCGGCCACGCGGACGAGGCGTGACGCGGGTGCTCCACCCGGCCGCCACAGCACCAGCCCGATGTGATGGTGGTCCAGACGCAGCCCGAGATCCGCCCCTGCGCGGTCCGGGTCGACCGGCCGACATTCCAACAGTGCCTGGACTGTGGCGCGTTGGAGGGCCCCTCGTCCTTCCGCCTTCCGTTCCCGCTCGGCCATGTAGGTGCCGACCATGGCGATGGCCGTCTCGTCGACGACCTCGGACAGGGCCAGCGGTGTGACGGCGGGCGCCTCCGCGGACACGGCGTCACGCGTTCCCGCGATCAGCTGCTCCAGCCAGAGCCGCTGGATCTCGCGCATGCTCTGCACGACCTGGCTGAACGGGACGTCCTGCTCGGCCGCCGTGACGGCGACCAGGCGCAGGCTGTCAGCGGTGACGGGTGCCCAGTCGTGGCCCGACAAGCGTGCCAAGCAGGCCAGCAGCATCCCTTCGCACACCTGATGGACGGCCGAGACGGGCAGCTCAGCTCTCGGCCCCTCCCGTGCCACCACGGCATCCCGGGCGCGGGCGGCCCACTCCACCGCCCAGGCGACCGGGCCCGGGCCGAGGAGCCGGATACCTTGTGCGATCACCTCCGGATCCAGCGCGGGTTCACGGCCGGGAGCCCCGGCCGCCTCTGGCGCATGCAGAGCTGAGACCGCTTGGGAGGCCGGAGCGCGACTGGTCGTGGATCTTCGCACGGTCGAGCCCTCTCAGTCGTCGATCGCGCCGCTGACAAGCGCGTGGAGCTGTGCGGCGACCTGGTCGAGGGGCTGGATGCTGCGTTTGGCGCGGCACATGGCGACGGTTCCCTCAACCGCGGCGACGACGAGTGTCGCAAGCTGGGCGGCCTGCACGGGCTCGGCACCATGCCGGCGGAGGGCATCGGCGAGCAGGCTCTCCCACTCGTCGAAGACCTCGGCGGCGGCCAGCAGGACCTCGGGCGTCTCGTCGTCGTCCGGGAGCTCCTCGATCGAGACCGCCAGCACGGGGCAGCCGGCCCGGAAGCCCGTGCCGAGGACGATCTTGCGCCACACCGCGAGAAAGGCGTGCAGCCCCGCGACCGGACCCGCCTCAAGCTCCCTGCGCAGGCTGCGGGCGACCCACTTGCCGGTATAGCGCACGGCCTCGGTGGCCAGCTGCTGCTTGCCCTGAGGGAAGTAGTGGTACGTCGAACCGAGCGGCGCCTCGGCGTGTTTGGCCAGCTCACGAATGCTGGTGGCGTTGAGGCCGCGCCGGCTGATCATGTCGGCGGCGCCGGCCACGATCCGTTCGCGGGACGGCGTGCTGGGCTTGGCCACTTCCGTGCCTCTCGTTGGCTATAACACTTGTCATAGTCTAGCCTGGCCGGGGTTTATGACGATCGTCATAAACGAGTCGTCGAAGTGAGGAGAGGGTCATGCCGATGATCCGGCTCACCGTCCCGCCCGGTTCCCTGACCGAGGAAGGACGCAGGACCGTCCAGCAGGACCTGGCCGCCGTCCTACTGCGCTGGGAGGGAGCGCCCGACACCGCGTTCTTCCGCGCCCAGGCATGGAGTTACCTCGTCGAGCTGCCCGAAGGAGCGCAGATCACGGCCGAGGACGACACGCCGCGCTTCCTGGTGGACGTGACCGTGCCCCACGGTGCGCTGTCCGAGCGGCGCAAGGCCGGTCTGGTGGAGGACGCCACCAGGACCGTCCTGGGGGCCGCCGGGTTGTCCGCGGACGAAGCCCTGAGGGTGTGGGTGCTGGTGCACGAGCAGCCGGACGGCACCTGGGGTGCGGGCGGCTCCGTCATCCGCTACGCCGACCTGGTGGCCCTGGCGAAGGGGCAGAAGGCTGATGCGTGAACTGACCTACGTCGCCCGGAACACCGTCGAGTGGCGCGAGGCACCCGACCTCACGGTTCGGTCAGGTCAGGAGGCGATCGTCGCGCCGGTGGCCGCCACCTCCTGCGACGTCGACGCCATGATCCTCGCGGGCCAGGGCTTTATCGACCCGCCCTTCGCCCTCGGTCACGAGTGCGTGGCCCGGGTTGTCGACGTCGGCGGCACAGTGAGGTCCGTGGTTCCTGGCGACCTGGTGGTCGTCCCCTGGTCCATCAACTGCGGCACCTGTGATCACTGCCGCGCCGGGCTCACCGCCCACTGCACCGCCGTACCCCACATGGCGATGTACGGCGCTCCGCTCGGCGGCAGCTGGGGCGGGCTCTTCTCCGACCTGGTCCGTGTGCCGTACGCGGACGCCATGCTGGTTCCGCTGCCGGACGGCCTGGACCCGGTCGCCATGGCCTCGGCCAGCGACAACTGGTCGCTGGCCTGGCGGCTGGTCGCTCCCCACCTGAAGAACAAGCCGGGAGCCCGTGTCCTGGTCGTCGCCCGCGGCAGCATCGGCCTCTACGTCTGCGACATCGCCCGCGCGCTTGGCGCCTCCGACGTGCTGTACGTCGATCCGGACCCGGAGCACCGAGAGATCGCCCGCGGTTACGGGGCGGCCACCGCCGAAACCCTGGAGCCGATCCCGCACGGCTTCGACCTCGCCGTGGAAGCGACGGGGCGCGTCGACCAGCTCGCCCTCGCCCTCAAGTGCCTGGTTCCGGAAGGGTTCTGCGAGTCCGCCGGCAACCACTTCCGACCCGGCGAGCTGCCCCTGCTCGACATGTATCTCACCGGCGTCACGATGCGCATCGCCCGCGACAACGTCCGGGGCCACATTCCCGACGCCCTCGATCTGGCACTCTCGGGCAAGGTCGACCCCGCACGGGTCGTCTCCCATGTCATCGATTGGGAGGACCTGCCCGAAGCGCTGCCCGAGCGCCGCCTCAAGCCCGTCTTCGTACGGGCCGACACCACGTCCCACGCGCCCGGCTGATGCCCCGGCCGAACCATGCACCGGCGCCCGGCGTACCCCGGAATCCCCATGAAGTGTCTGTTTTCATCCGACACCCTGCGCGGTGTCGCCCACACGGTACGGGGACTCGTCGCGCAACTGACGGGACGCCGCCGGGCGCGTGCGGAATCCCCGAGGCGGCCGACTTCCCGGGCGGGACACGTGTGTACGGCCCCGTCACCGGCGCCGGGAGTCCGCTCGCACCACCGATGAGTGTGACTCGGACGGCGGGGCCGTATGAGCGCCACAGCCGGACGAACTGATGGGCTCGGCGCGCGTCCCACGTGGGCGGCCGGATCGTCACCGAGGCCGATGCGATGAGGTCGCTGGTCACCGGCAGGGTGTCGGCGCGGCCGAAGCGTCCTCTGCTGCGGGGAGGGTGAGGACGAGGCACGCCCCCGAGCCCGTCGGCTGAAGCGCCAGAACGAGTCGGCCGACTTGACGGGTCGCCAGATCACGGGCGATGGCGAGGCCGAGACCGGTGCCGTGCGCCGCACGCGTGCGGGATTCGTCCAGGCGAGTGAATCGCTCGAATATCCGTTCCCGATCCGTCGCCGGGACGCCGATTCCGTCATCGCGGACGGTGCACACGACCGAAGGACACCTGGCCCGGTCCCGGGCCACGGTCAGCAGTACTCGGCCGGCGGCGTGGCGCATGGCGTTGTCGAGCAGGTTCCGCAGGATCCGTTCGACGTCGCCGGGGGCCGCGAACACCGTCGCGGTGTCCGGTCCGTCGGCCAGGAGATCCACCCTCGGGGAGCCGCCGGTGAGCTCCTTGTACTCCTCACCGAGCCGGCTCGCCAGTGCCGCCAGATCGATCCGTTCCGCGGGGGCCGCGGGAGCACCCGCGTCGAGCCGGGCGAGCAGCAGCAGTTCCTCCGCCAGGCCGCTCAGCCGCCGTGCCTGCCGGAGGGCCGAGGACACGACAGCGGGCCAGTCGGTCCGGTCGGGGTAGACGACGGCCACCTCCAGTCCCGCGAGCAGGGTGGCGAGCGGGCTGCGCAGTTCGTGCGCGGCGGCCGCGACGAACCGTCGCTGCGCGGCGGCCGCTTCCTCCAGCCGCTGCAGAGTGGCGTTGATGGTCAACGCCAGTTCCGCCACCTCGTCACCGGTGTCGGGTATGTCCACCCGTTCACGGGGGTCCGTCGCGGTCACCGACGCGGTGCGTACCCTGATCGCCTCGACCGCGAGGGCGATGATCGTCAGGCGCCGGTGGCCCGCTCTCGCCGGCGACCGGCCCGCCGAGCAGGGCGAGTAGTGCCTGGAGACGGCCCGTCGTTGGCACGTGCATCACGGATCCCGGCGCGGGCCGCCGGACTCCGGCGGAGGGTCCCTTCAGCTCTGCTGCCGGCGTTCGTCCATCCCTGCCAGCAGTGCCTGGTGGCTGCGCCGGACGTGTTCGCGCATGACACGTTCGGCACCGTCGCCGTCCTTGGCGAGGATCAGGTCGAGCACGTGGTGGTGTTCGTGGTCGGACTCGCTGAGGCGGCCCGGCTGGGACAGCGAGGTGCGGACCAGCCGTGCGTAGGCGAGCTGGTTCATCAGGGTGCGGTAGTGCGCCTCCAGCTTGGTGTTGTCGGCTCCCGCGACGATCAGGTCGTGGAAGTCGTGGACGAGCCGCGCGTACCGTTCGGCATCGCCCGCGCGCACCGCCTCGTCCGCCTCGCGCATGTTGTCCTCGAGGTGGCCCACCTCGGGCACGTTCCCCCGGAAAGCGAGCAGCCGGGCCGCCGCGCCCTCCAGCAGCTCCTTCATCTGGAAGAGCTCGGTGATCTCCCGTCGCGAGGGGACCGCGACGAAGGTGCCGACCCGCGGCCGTACCTCCACCAGCCCCTCGATCTGCAACTGCTTGAGAGCCTCGCGGATCGGAGTCCGGCTGACCCCGAACGTCTCCGACAGCGCCATCTCGGACAGGCTGGACCGCGGCGGCAGCTCGCCGGTGATGATCATCTGGCGTAGCTCTTCGGCGACCCGGGCCTGCATGCTGGTCTGCTGCAGTGGTTTCCGAACACGTCCTTTGGGATGTTGCATGGTACGTGAAGGTAATGTGCCGGGTGCGCTGCGTCAACCGCTGGACATGGCACTAGTGCTGCCATGCAAGCTTCCCGGCCACGAGCGCAGGTGGAAAGGGCAGCGGTCGGTTCCTCGCCTGTGTTGACCCACACGCTCTTCAGCCATGTGCCCTCCTGGATGACCTCGGTGGCGTGCCCGGCACCCGTTCCGTCGCCCTGGGAGCCGGACCGAGGGCGGACGCGCCGAGCCGACCGGGCGCTCCGAGATTACGGAATGACGTGAACCGCATAGAATGTCCCTTTCGCTTCGGCTCTGCCATGCAAGCGAGGCTAGGAGTGTGGATCGGACCAGTCAAGGGTTCACCTCGTCGAAACAAGCATGACCTGTGTATTTGACGCGCCCACCTGGATGGATCGGGCTTTTGTGTCGAGGGTGTTGACACGGTAGTGCGGTGTACTTACCGTCCTCTGCCATGCAAGAGCTGACCGATAGGACGGCTATGACCCACACTCTTGACCGCACCTCCCTCCTCCGCTTCGCCTGGCGGGCCGCCTGGGACCAGGGGAGGGTCGACGCCCTGGACGATCTCCTCAGTCCCACCTACGTCCGCCGCCGCGGGCCCGCCGGCGCCACCCAGAACCGCGACCAGTTCAAGGACTCCATCCATGCGGTGCGGCAGGCCTTCCCCGATCTGCGCACCGAGATCGAGGAGGTCGTCGAGGACGGCGACCGGCTGGCGGTCCGCTGGCGCAGCACCGGACGCCACACCGGCCCGTTCCTCGGCGTGCCGCCCACCAGGAGGCCCGTCGAGGTGTCGGGCGCGACCTTCGCCCGCTTCGACGGGCCGGCCGTCGTCGAGGAGTGGGTGACCTTCGACTCCCGTCAGATGCTCGAAGCGCTCGGGATCATCACCACCGCGCCGCAGGCCGCCGTCGATCCGGACCTGGTGCGCGGGGTGCACCGCAAGTTCACCACCGGCGTCACCGTGGTCACCACGGACGACGACGGCATGCCCCGCGGGCTGGCCTGCAACGCCTTCTCCAGCATCTCCCTGGATCCGCCGATGGTGCTGGTCTGTGTCCAGCGCGGCTCCGCCACCCATCCCGCCCTGCACCGGGCGAGCCATCTGGGCATCAGCGTCCTCGCCGCCGACCAGCTCGACGTCGCGAAGGTCTTCGCTGCGAAGGGTGACGACAAGTTCGCCCGGATCTCCTGGACGCCTGGTGCTTTCGGCGCCCCGCTGATCGACGGCTCCTGCGCCCAGCTGGAAGTGGAGATCGGCGAGCGCCTGGAGGCAGGCAGCCACACCGTGTTCACCGGCCGGGTGGTCTCCGCCCGCCACGACGACCTCGCCCCGCTGGTCTACGGCGGCGGCGGCTTCTTCGACATCTCGCACACGGCGCCGTTGCCGTGGTGACCTTCCTCCCATAGCAAGAGCAGGAGCACCGCATGACAGATGGAACGCCGGCGCCGGTGTACGGCAGCGCGGTCACGAAGGTCGAGCCGTTCGGTGTCGACCACATCCCCGACAACGAGCGTCACGGCAGGCCCAGTTCGCAGTTCTTCGTCTGGTTCGCCGCCGGCCTCAACTTCCCGATCATCCTGCTCGGCTTCAGCGCGGCCTGGTTCGGACTGAGCTTCGCCTCCGCCGTCACCGCCATCGTGACCGGCGCCGCACTCGGCTCCGTCCTGATGGGCGTCATGTCCCGGATGGGCGTACGCCTCGGCGTGCCCCAGCAGATCCAGGCCCGCGGCCCCCTCGGCTTCTTCGGCAACTTCCTGCCCGTCGCCTACATCAACGTCTTCGCCGGCATCGGCTGGGCAGCCGTCACCGTCATCCTCGGCGGCAAGGCCATCGCCGAACTCACCCACCTGCCCTACTGGCTGTGCGCGGCCGCCCTCACCGCCGTCGAACTGGTCGTGTCCATCTACGGCTACAACATGATCAACTACCTGCAGAAGGTCCTCACCTACGTCCTCACCCCCCTGTTCCTGCTGATCACCGTGGTCGCCGTGATACGCGGCGGCAGCTTCTTCCACGCCGACCCGCACGCCTCCGGATACATCGGCGCCACCGGCGGCTGGATCACCTTCGGCGGCTGGTTCCTCTCCTTCCTCGTCGCCTGGGCCCCCTTCGCCTCCGACTACTCCCGCTACCTCCCCGACACCCCCCAGGTCATCACCCGCACCGCCTGGTACACCGGACTCGGCAACTTCGTCACCATCTGCTGGCTCGGCATCCTCGGCGTCATCGTGGGCGGCAGCGCCACCAGCTCCGACTCCATCACCGCCCTCCACGAACTCGCCGGCCCCTTCGCCGTCCCCGCCCTCATCGCCGTCGGCCTCTCCGCCCTCGCCCAGAACTTCCTCAACGTCTACGGCGGCGCCATCTCCGTCCAGACCCTCAAGATCCCCGTCACCCGCGCCCAGGCCGTCACCGCCATCTGCCTCCTCGCCTACACCATCAGCCTGTGGGGCAACTCCGGCACCGAAGCCAAGTTCAAGGTCTTCCTCAACCTCACCGCCTACTTCATCGCCCCCTTCGCCGCCGTCCTCCTCCTCGACTACTACCTCGCCGGCCGCTCCGACCCCACCCGCATCGCCGAACTCTACGACCGCCACCGCATCCTCGACTGGGGCTTCATCGCCTGGGCCGGCGGCGTCGCCGCCTCCGTCCCCTTCTGGCAGTCCAGCTTCTACACCGGCCCCTTCTCCAAGGCATATCCCGGCGCCGGAGACCTCAGCATGTTCATCGCCGCAGCCGCCGGCACCCTCCTCTACCTCCTCACCTACCGACTCAAACCCCTCTGGACACGCGACGGCGCAGCCTCACCTGTGCCGTCCACCCAGAGCCCAACGGCCTTCACAGGGTCCTGACCGGGAGCCTGTCGAGCACACAACCATCTCTTATCAGTGAAGAAGAGTTACCGGGGTCTTTCCTTTAGGGAAAGACCCCGGTAACTCGTTTTACCCACCTCTGCATGGCCGCCCACTGAGGCATCAGGAAACCAAAGCAGACCAACCCTGCCGATGCGTGACGGGAGTTGTTCAGCCCTGCGACCTGGTTGCTGAACAATCCCGCTCTCCCCAGGCTGGTCCCGCAGCGGAACGCCGCACGCCCAGACTCCGGGCAGGCGACAGTCCTGGGCACGCGAAAAGGGGCGGCCCCTCACACGCGGGGAACCAGCCGATTTCGACGGACCATAAGTCCGAGCAGCATCACCGGCGGACCGGTCGAATTCAATTCGATCAGTTCACCCACTTTTAATTCCCGCTTCACCCGGCAGTCCCAAACCGTCCGGGACGGACTGCCGGCATCAATGGCCAGTCAACTGGCCGCACACTTCCGGCATCCACCTCATTGGAGTGAGTCGATGCAATTCGTGCGCAACAAGAGAAGCTCTGCCAAGGGTGCCCTGCGCGCCGCGGGCGTGGTCGGTGCCCTCGCCCTGGGAGCCTCTCTCATGGCGGTCCCGCAGTCCTACGCCGACAGCAGCCCCAGCGTGTCGGAGCTCCTGAACGCCTGCAGCTGGGCCGATCTGTGCCAGTTCCACCCGCAGAGCTACACGGCCTACGTCGGTCCCAAGCACCAGGTCGGCACCACCGCCTACAACTGCGCGAGCCAGACCAACCAGCACCGGATCGACTGGTCGGACACGACCGGTGCCACCAACTCGGTCGGCGTCTCGATCAGCGCGAGCGTGAAGTTCTGGGAGGTCTACGAGGCCTCGGTCACCGCGTCCTACGGCCACACGTGGGAGTCGTCGCACACCACCACCGAGAGCGACACCGTCAACATCCCGTCCGGCTACAAGGGCTGGATCGAGCGCGGCACCAGCAAGCAGCAGGCCACGGGCTGGTACGAGATCCACTTCGGCAAGCGCTACTACGGCCACTACTACTGGTACATCAACAACTACAAGTCCTCCGCCTTCAACACCGACAACCCCAACGGCGGTTACGTCAACTTCAAGGACGCGAAGATGTCGTCGTCCGAGCGCAGCGCGCACTGCTGAGTTCTCCCCCGATCCGCGGGCGGCGCGCCTCGACACTCTGCCGAGGAGCGTCGCCCGCCCCGTCAGAAGTGGTCCGCAGTGATCTCAGGAATCCGCCTCCGGCTTCTCGCCGCGACAGCAGCAGCCTGCTCCCTGGTGCTCACCGGCTGCTCCAACGTGAACCCAACCGGTCCTCAGGCCGGTTCCGCGGACGGCCCGGGACCGATCGTGATCGGCACCGACACCTCCGCCGGCAGCCGCGTCGTGGCGGCGCTCTACGACGAGCTCCTGACCAGGGCGGGAGCCACCGTGCGGATGACGCACACCCGTTATACGAGCGCCGCCGACACCGCTCGGGCCGTCACGACGGGCCGGCTCGGTCTCGCACCGGCGTACGAGACCACCGCCCTCCGTGCCCTGCGGGCCACTCAGTTCGTGTCCGGCGACATGGCGGCGACCCTGAGCATGGCCCTGCCCCCGGGGGTCATCGCCCTCTCCCCGGCGAAGGCGCAGCGCGGTCTGGTCCTCGCGGTCACCCGGGCCACCGCCCGCAAGCGCACCCTGCACACGCTCGCCGACCTGGCCGGGGTCCATGGCCGTCTCACCCTCGGCGGCCCCGCCGCCCACGACACGGACGCGCCCTCCACCGCCGAACTCCACCAGGCCTACGGCGCCGACCTCACCGCGACCGGTACGTCGACGACTGCCGACGTGCTCGTCCTGCACGGTACCGATCCCGCGCTGACCCGCGACAACCTGGTCGTCCTGACGGATCCGAAGGGTGTCGTACCGCCCGAACACGTCTTCCCGCTGATCGCCGCCTCCTACGCGGACCTGACCGCCAGAAAGGCGCTGGCTCGACTCAACTCGCGACTCACTACACAGCAGTTGACCATCCTGACCGCCTCCGTCGCCGATGGCGTGTCCCCCACGCGTGCGGCAGACGGCTGGCTGCGCGACAACGGCCTGCTCCCCTGAGGACATCCACCGGGATCCGCAAACGCCCCGCGGCGGCAGAACCCGACCGTGGGACTGCATCCGGGCGTCCCGTCCCTACGGATGCGCTCGTCGCAGCACCAGTTGGCGGATTCAAACAGGTCCACCGAGCACTGAAAGTTTCATGGGCCGCCGGCAGTTGCCAAAGCGACCTGCGCATCCATGATCATGGAACTCTCCGCAGGACAGCGGGTATCGAGTGAGAGAGCGCGACGGTGCTTCACATACAGAACAGGCGCGGGCACAGGGCGTCGAAGCGGGTGCGGCGGGTTCTGACGACGGTGGCTGCCGTCGTCGGAGCGGGAGCGGTGGCTCTCGGCGGAGCCGTGGCCTGGGCCGGGCTCAGCACCACGGACGGCACGTCCAAGTCGACGAAGGCCACGTCGACGGTGGACGTGGCACCGGCGCGGTTCAGCCACCCTGGCATCACTTTCGACAAGGCCGATCTGGCCGGGCTGAAGCACAACGTCAAGCGAGCCCCGTGGAAGGGCGCCTACGCGTCGCTGCTGTCGGACTCCCGCTCGTCCCTCTCGTACACCATGCAGGGCCCGTACGCGGAGGTGGGCCGTAACCCGGACGTGCACCGGGGCGCGTACGAGAACGACATGCAGGCCGTCTACAACCTCACCCTGCGGGGCTACATCTCGGGCGACAGCGCGTACAGCGCGAAGGCGACGAAGATCATGACGGCCTGGTGCGCGACCCAGACGAAGTGGTCGGGCGCGGAGGCGGCCTTCACCATCGGCGACTACTCGATCCTGGGCATCGCCGCCGCCGACACCCTGCGCGGCACGTACTCGGGCTGGACCAAGGCGGACACCCGCCTCTGCCAGAAGAACTTCAACGACGTCTACTGGCCCCAGCTCGGTGTCGGCCTTGGAGCCAACGGCGCCGGCAGCCACCTGCTGAACGCCAACCAGGGCTCGTTGCAGCTCCAGGGCGCCATGGCGATCGCCGTCTTCGACGACGACCGGGTGAAGTTCGGCGAGGTGGTCGACGCCTATCTCACCGAGCCGATGGGCGGACTGTCCGACACGCTGCCCAACGGCGAGGTGGGTGACACCGGGCGCGACGGCGGCCACGCGTACGGCCAGTGGATGCACCTCGCCGCGGTCGCCGAGACCGCGTGGAAGCAGGGCGTCGACCTCTATTCGGCGAAGGGCGACCGGCTGTTGAAGGCCGCCGAGTACTTCAGCCGCTACAACCTCGGCGGCAACCCCGAGTTCACCCGCTTCGGCTCCGGCTACGCCCTCTATTCCAGCATCGCCTCCGACGACGACGGCACCCGCTGGGTGTCCAACGCCGGTGCTCCTGGCCTGGACCTCGTCTACAACGCCTACGTGGTGCGCATGCATCGCACGGCGCCCTACACCGCGCGGCTGCGCGCGAAGGTCGGCCAGATCGCCAACTCCATGATCTACGACCGCACCGGCGACGCCTCCCGCGCCACCCGGACCCCCACCGCCTGGACCGCGCCCACGGCTTCGCAAGCCGTCAACACACCGAAGAGCGCGGACGTCGGCAATGTCGGCTCCCCTGGCAGCACCACCCACCGAGACGGCTCGTGGACGCTCACGAGCTACGGCCAGGACCAGACCTCCGGCTACCACTACGCCTACCGCACCGTGACCGGGGACGCGACCCTGATCGCCCATGTGGCGTCCGCAATCGGTGGGACGGACCACTCCGAGACAGGTCTGATGATCCGGTCAGCCGTGAACACCAGCAGCGACGTCCCCTACGTCTTCCAGCGCCTGCTCGGCGACGGCAGCGTGGAGACCGAATGGGGGTCCAAGGGCACGGGCAACTCCTGGAGCCATTGGGACAACCTGCCCGACGTGAAGGCCCCGTACTGGCTCAAGATCGTCCGTCGCGGCAGCTACGTCTACACCTACACCTCGCCCACCGGCGCCAACTGGTCGCCCAACGCCAGCGTGCTGCTCACCGGACTGCCCGACACCGTCCGCCTCGGCCTCGCCGTGGCCTCCGGCTCCACCACCGAACCCACCACCGCCGTCTTCGACCACGTCAAGCTGGGCACCGCTGCAGTCAGCAGCCCCGCAGCGCCGAACCGGCCGACGGCCACGAAAACCTCCGGCCGCATCACCCTCCATTGGAAGGCCGCCGCGCGCGCCGTGAGCTATACCGTTCTGCGCGCCACCGGCAATGGCGCCTACAAGGTGGTGGCCGAAGACCTGATCGGTACCCGGTACACCGACACCACCACGCGCTCCGGCATCACCTACCGCTACACCGTGCGAGCCGCCGGCTACTCCGGCTACGGCCCGAAGTCCCGCACAGTCGCAGTCACCCGGTGACCGCGACTGGTCGCTGATCCCCACCGTCACAGCAAGAACGGAACTCACATGGCCAAGAGACGCGTCCACCGGGCCCAGCTTGGCGACCGAACCCAAGGGGCAAGAGGGGCTCATCGCGACAGAGGGTGCAGTCGGGGTCTGTTGGTTTTCGAGGTCGCCGACACGGCTTTCAGGCTCGGCCGCACTCCTGTCCGAAGCGTGACGAGACGTGCGCCGCGGAACGAGCTGTGCACCTGCGTTGTCACCGCGCAGTGAATGGATCATGCTCTGCAGAATCCGGAACGCGGCTGACTGCTCGGTCCCGGTCAGGCCGGCCAGCATTCTGGCCTCGCCGGACCGGACGGCTGCGCTCGCCTTCTCCAGGCTACTGCGGCCGCGAGGCGTGAGCCGCGCGGGAAGCACCTTCCCGACGGGTGCCTCCGCGGGCCTGGCCACGTAGCCGTCCCGCTCCAGGGCCTGGAGCAGTACGTTCATCGTCTGCCGTGTCACGAACGCGCCCCGCGCGAGCTCGGAGTTCGACAAGCCCGGTCGTTGCACCAGGAGTTCGAGGCAGGAGTAGTGCGTCACGCTCATCCCGAGCGGCCGCTGCACCTCCTCCCACGCATGTCAGGAAATTGACACGAAAGGAAGGAGTGTCGTCATGCCCGCCACCGGCCCCGACTTCATCTCGCTCCAAGTGCGCGACCTCGACGCCTCGCAGGCGTTCTACGAGCAGTACCTGGGCCTCGTCCGCTCGCCGGCCGGACCTGCGCACGCCGTCGTCTTCGAGACGAAGCCGATCGCGTTCGCACTCCGCGACGTCGTTCCCGGCACCGACCTCGCATCCGTCGCCCAGCCCGGCATCGGTGCCGCGATCTGGCTCCACGCCACAGGCGTCCAGGCCATTCACGACGCTCTCGTCGCCGACGGCCGGACCGTCGTCTCCGCGCCGATCGACGGCCCGTTCGGCCGGACCTTCACCTTCGCCGACCCCGACGGCTACCAGGTCACCCTCCACGACCGCACCTGATCGACCAAACGCCACCGGACGATCACCAAGGGCTGCGCCCCAAGCTCGTGCGTGACTCCATCTTCTGCCCTGCCGGCCTGACGACGTTCCGCCGGCCGGATGACCTCGGCTTGGAAGTGGTCGGCCAACAGGTGCAACCCGACGACGCCGTGTTGCTCAGTCGAGTGGTCGCCCCTGACGACTGGTGCCATGCCTGCGGCTGTCCGGAGGGGCCGCGCGACAGCGTGCCGCGCCGACCGGCGCACGTCCCGCTCGGCCTGTCCCGTCGAACCCCCGCGCCACAGCCGTCCGTTGATCGTTGTACGGTTCCCGCGTGTCTGACTCCTCACGCGAGACCGCAGAAGGCGCCGGCTGGGGCGAGGCCGAGCGCGGCGCCTACCGCCAACTGATGCCGGACCATGTCGAGAAGCTGTTCTGGTTCGACCCGAGGACCATGTGGGCCGCCCGCAACGGGGTGCTGGCGTCCTGGTTCGGCGATCCGACCGGCCGCACCCGCAGCCGTTGGGTGGCACAGCAGGCCTCCGCCGGGGCACCCGGCGACAAGGTGATCCGGCGGCCGGAGGCGGACCGGTTCTCGTTCATGGTGATCGGCGACACCGGCGAGGGGGACGACTCCCAGTACGCCGTCGTGCCGGGCTTCCTGAAGGCCGGTGAGGACACCGACTTCGCGGTGATCGCGAGCGACGTCATCTATCCGGTCGGGACCACCGACGACTACGGCACCAAGTTCTTCCGGCCGTACCAGGACTATCCGGCGCCGATCTACGCGATACCCGGAAACCACGACTGGTACGAGGATCTCGGCGCGTTCATGCGCGTCTTCTGCGACGACGCCCCGCCGCTCCCGGCCGAGCCGCGGCCCCGCCCGCTGACCCGCGCCTGGTGGCGCGCCCTGCTGTGGCACCGGCCGCGCCCGGCCGACGAGCAACTCCTCGCGCAGGCACGGAAGTTGCGGTCAGCGCCGAGACAGACGGCCGTGCAGCCGGGCCCGTACTGGGCCATTGACGCCGGGCCGGTGCGGATCGTCGGTATCGACACCGGGCTGCTCGGCACCGTCGACGCCGAACAGGGCGCCTGGCTGCGCGAGGTGTCCCGGGGGCCGCGCCCCAAGATCCTCATCACCGGCTCCCCGCTGTACGTGGACGGCGAGCACCACCCGTGCCCGATCGAGGGCGGCGGCACCGTCGACGACATCGTGCGCGACCCGGCCCACCACTATGTGGCGGCGATCGGCGGCGACATACACAACTACCAGCGCTACCCCGTCGACGTGGACGGGCGCACCGTCCAGTACGTGGTCGCGGGCGGCGGCGGTGCCTTCATGCACGCCACCCACACCATCCCGCCGGTGTCGATCGCGAACGTCTCCGAGGACGACTTCCGCTGCTACCCGTTGCGCGGCGACTCCCTGGCCTTCTACAGCCGGCTGTACGGCCGCAGACTGCACCTCCGCCGCTTCTTCACGCTCAGCGAGGCCGAGGCCACGGCCGTGATCGCCGAGCGGCTCGGCATCAGGACCGGCCGTGCGCCCGGCCCGGACACCCGGGTCACCCGCCGCGCCCGCCTGGTCGCGAGCCTGCTCGGCGCCGGCAGCCGCCCGGACCGCGGCTCCCGCTTCCGGCTGCCCGTGAAGAAGATCTACACCCAGCTGTTCTCCCCGGGCTCGGTCACCTACAGCCCGCCGTTCTTCAAGTGCTTCCTGCGCCTCGACGTCAGCCCGGAGGCGGTGCGGCTGCGCTGCTTCGCCGCCACCGGCAACCGCCCCCAGGAGCTGGACCCGCCGGTCGAGGACGAGATCATCATCCCCCTGACCTGATCCGCGGCTGATCACACTCCCGCAATGTTCGGGTGTCACAATCGGGGCAGAACTGACGTACGACCGCTGGAGGACCCGTGCCGTCCACCCCTCGCCCGCTGCGCAGACTGGGCTTCCTCACCATCGGCCTGTTCGACGGCGCGGAGCCGGGCCGGGGGCACGAGTCCACGTTGGAGATCATCGAGCTGGGCGAGCGGCTGGGCTTCGACAGCGCCTGGGTGCGCCACCGGCATCTCCAGTACGGCATCTCGTCCCCGGTCGCCGTCCTCGCGGCGGCCTCGCAGCGCACCAGCCGGATCGAGCTGGGCACCGCGGTGATCCCGCTGGGCTGGGAGAACCCGCTGCGGCTGGCCGAGGACCTGGCAACCGTCGACATCCTCTCCGGCGGCCGCCTCAACCCCGGTGTGAGCGTGGGCCCGCCGATGCACTACGAGCAGGTCAGGGAGGCCCTCTACCCGGACACGGCCGATGTCGAGGACTTCAGCTACGAACGGGTGCGGCGGCTCCTGGACTTCGTCCGGGGCAAGCCGGCCACCGACTTCAGCGGGGTCGAGGGCTTCGAGGTCTTCTCCGATGTCGTCCAGCCGCACTCGGCGGGTCTCGGGCGCCGGCTCTGGTACGGCGGCGGCAGTCTCGGCTCGGCGCGCTGGGCCGGCGAGCACGCCATGAACTTCCTGACGAGCAGTGTCGTCAGGGCCGTGGAGCCGGAAGGGCCGTACGACTTCGCGGAGATCCAGCGCTCGCACATCCGCGAGTTCCGCGCCCACCACCCCGACGGCGAGGCGGCCCGGGTCTCCCAGGGCCTGGTCGTCATCCCG
Source organism: Streptomyces sp. NPDC058464 (assembly GCF_042721035.1). Lineage (NCBI taxonomy): Bacteria > Bacillati > Actinomycetota > Actinomycetes > Kitasatosporales > Streptomycetaceae > Streptomyces > Streptomyces sp. NPDC058464. Next base: position 40,328 of record NZ_JBHXMA010000046.1, on the reverse strand, counting down.
ACCGACTCCGCGACGCCCGAGCAGCGCGCCAGGTACGAGACGTACGCCGCCAAGCGGCTGCCCCGTACCACCACCCCGCAGGGTCCGGGGCGGCTGCTGTTCGCCCCGGACATCGTCGGTACCTCGGCGGAGATCGTCGAGCGGCTGCACGCGCACGCCGGGTTCCGCGAGGTCGACGAGGTGGCCTTCGCGCTGCCGTTCACGTTCGAGCACGAGGACTACGTCCAGATCCTCACGGACCTGGCGACCCACCTGGGCCCGGCGCTCGGCTGGCGCCCGGGAACCGCCGTCTGAGTCACCAACGGCGCACCTCCGTCCCGGTGACCGGCTCCGACGGCTTGCCGTCCACCCCGACCGGCACCTCGCCGTGCAGCATCACCCGGTGCATGACGCGCGGAAAGCCGAGGTGGGCGTTGTCGCTGGGCGCGAGGTGGATGGTGGCCCGGTTGTCCCAGAAGGCGACGCTGTCGGGCTCCCAGCGGAAGCGGACCGTGTACTCGGGCCGTACGGCCTGTTCGAGCAGCATCTCCAGGAGTGCGGCGCTCTCCGGACGGGAGACGCCGGCGATCTGCTCGACGTAGTAGCCGTTGACGTACAGCACCCGCTCCCCGCTCACCGGATGGACGCGCACCAGCGGGTGCACCGAGGCCACCTGATGGTCAAGGAGGTGGCGCAGATATGTGTCGTCACCGGGGCGGGGCTGGTAGCCGACGCCGAGGCGGTGTTCGGCGCGGAGGCCGTCGACGAAGGCGCGCACGGGCGCGGAGAGCCCCGCGTAGGCGGCGGCCAGGTTGGCCCAGGTGGTGTCGCCGCCGTACGGCGGGACGGTCTCGGCGCGCAGGACGGTCGCGGCCGGCGGGTCGATCCGTGCCCCGTGGTCGCAGTGCCAGCCGCGCAGCAGGGTGTGCCGGCGCCGCTGGAGCCACTCCTCGTGCTCCATCCCGAACCGGCCGCCGAGCTCCAGCCGGTCGGCGGTGGTCTCCACCTCGGGGAAGCCGGCCGGTGAGGCACTGCCGCGCCGGCCGAGCACGACCGGTTCGCCGAAGCGGCGGGCGAAGGCGACGTGCCCGGCGTGGTCAAGACGCTGGTCCCGGAAGAAAACCACCTTCCACCGCAGCACGGCCTCCCGGATCAGACCGACCAGGGCGTCGTCGAGTTCGCCGGTGAGGTCGACGCCGGTGATCTCGGCCCCGATGTGCCCGGCGACGGGTCTCACCTCGACTGCCGGGTTCCCCGTGCTGCTTTCCGTCGTCATGTGCGCTCCGCTGGTCGTCGGTGATGGCCACTGGAGAAGTACCCCGGCGGGGGGCGCGGTGACGCGTGGGGCACCCACATCCGGATGCACGCGGATGGCGATCCGACGGATCGTCACGGACGATGATCATGAAGTTCTCGGTGGCCGGCGCTTCGGTCTGCCGTGGTCCGCGAAGGAGGCACGCGTGAAAGCCGTTGACACTTGCCCGCGCCGACCGAGCGTCAGGCACAACCTGGGACGCCGGCGGGCGGCATCATGAACCTGCGCAACAACTCGCGCGACGCCTCGCTCCAGCGGGCGAAACGGGCGCTCACACGCAACAGACGGTCGCGTGTGCGCCTGATCGCGATCTTGCTGGTCCTCCTGTCGACTTCCGGGTTGCTGGGCAATTTCGGCCTGAGGGATCTTCTCGGCGCCTTTACCTTTCCCGGCCGCATGGCCGGTGCCGTGCTCGTCGTGGTCGCCTTTACTGCATTGTTGGGCGCAGCCGCTCTGGTGGATCACTGGCAGTGGCACACCTTTGGCCAATCCGGGCTGGTAGCACTCTTTGGTGCGTTCGCAGCCTCCCTGGCCAACCTGTGCCTCTTCATCAAGCTGGTGGCGGATCCCGACTGGTTCTTGTTCCCGACGTTGTTCGGCGCCCTCACGGCGGGTTCGGTATGGGCTGTAGGGGCCGTGTGGCGGACACTGGGTGTGGTTCCCGCTCCGAAGCGGGTGGCCACAGCGCTTCTCGCCACCACCGTCATCGCGCTGGGGAATTTCGGCTACCAGAACCTCTATCTGCCGTCCCAGCGCGAGATCAGGCCGATCATCAAGCTGACCATGGAAAAGGCAGTGGTGAGCAAAGACGGAAAGGCATTCTCCGTACCGGTCAACATCACCCTCGAGAACCATAGCGATGTGAGTTTCGACGTGCTCGGCACCGAATTGCACGCCATGGCACAGAAGGTGGATCTGACCCCGAATGACCAACTCCGCCGGCAGTGGCGAACCGTTGCCAAGCAGTGGAGCTCACTCGAGCGGACGAATCCGCTGTCACGCAGAGAGGTTCACCAGCCGGGTCAGTTGGTGGAGGCCCAACCGTGGATGCGCTACGGAGAACCGATCGGCGCGAACGACACCGTCACCGCCCGAGTCATCGTGCAACTGCCCATGAACACGCCGTACGACCTGGTGGCCTTCTACGCCAGCGCGCACCTCACACGCAAGGACCACGTCTCTCTGGACCACCTGCAACCCGCGGGTTACAGCTGGCATGACCAGGTGCCCGATTGGATGAAGAAGCAGAAGGCCACCGACTCCGTCTTCTACAAGAGCAGGCTTCACGAGAACAACTCGATCGACGAGGAAACGAGGGACCCCAGGTACATCACCGTCTATTGGCAGTTCGGCACGCACGGCGCAAACATCACTGAAACCATCGACGACGCGGACGGCAAGGTCGAGACCCGGGCATCGACGGAAGACCGGTACGGCCTCCGTATCATCGAGGCGGGCCCGGTCGAGCGGATCCTGTGGGACATCAAGAACCCACAATGACCGGCACAGTCACCCCGGGTACCGCTGAGCGCCGGTCCCCCAGCCGCTCCAGCCACGCCACCAGCGCGAGCGAGGCGTTCACGCGGTCCCAGGAGTACGAGTCGCCCATCCCCCACTGAGCCTCGCGCACCGCCCGGCACAGCGTGTCGACGTCGAACATCTCCGCTGTGAGCGGGTGCCGTGCGGAGCGGCAGAGGTCGATGAGTTCGTCGCCGTGTGCCCGCAGACCGCGGACGTAGAGGTCGTTGAAGGGGATCTTGGCCGTTCGGCCGTGGATCCGGGGCGGGAGCAGATCCGCCATGGCCTCGCGCAGCACCGCCTTCGAACGGCCCGCTCGCATCGTGGTCTCGGCGGGGAGGCGCCGCATCGTCGCGATCACCTCCGCGTCCAGAAAGGGGTGCGAGAGGAAGAAGCCGTTCTGCTGTGCGTGGCGCCAGGACAACGGGTCCGGCGCGGCGAGGTAGTTGGCCGCGTCGTAGAGGGACTGCTCCGGCCGGCTCCCGAACACGAAGCGGCTCTCGGCGATGCTGGCCGCCCGATAGCCGTGAGCCCGCGCGAATCCGAGTCGCAACCAGGGCGGCCGAGTGAAGTTGCCGAGTCCCCCGAGTACCGTTCCGCGATGGACGAGCCTCGCGAGCCGTTCGGCCGCCAGCGGAAGCGCCGGCCGCACCACGTGGGTGCCGACGATCTCCCGGATGCCCCGTTCACTGCTCTCGGCATGGGCACGTGCCTGCCTGGTCAGCTCCCGGAGCCTGCCGGAGCGGGCAAGCCGGTGCAGGTGCAGCAGGTTGGTGTCGACGACCGGATCCGCTCCGCAACCGGTCAGAAGGACGTCGCAGCCCAGCTCCGCCGCTGTGGCATGCAGCCGGTTCCAGAACGGGGCGCGGAAGGCGTGGGCGTGCGGCTCGTCCGAGTCTCCCGCGTGATGTTCGAAGTCGTCGAAGTCGGCCACGTCGTCGGCTTCGACGATCACCGGACGGGCCGCTGGTGCAAGCCGGCGGATCGCGTCCACGGCCTCCATGAGATACGGCCGTTCCCCGGCCAGTTCTCCCTCGTCGAAGCGCCCGGCAAGCAGGATGAGGTCGGCGTCGGGGTCCTCGACCTCGGCGAGCAGGCGCGCCGCGAGCAAGGCGACGCTGGTGGAGTCGGTGCCGCCGGAGACGTGGCATGCGGTCGTCCTGCCGAGGCGGCGCCCGACAGCCTGCTCGAGGGCTCGGCGCAGATCCTGCCCGGCCGCACCGGGGCCGAGTCCGTCGAGCGGTGCCGGCGGGTCGCCGGGCCGGCGGGCGCGGAGTACCGACCGGCCGCGCAGCCGCCCGGTGGCCGCGAGCTCCACCACTTCGCCGCCGAGGACACGGTGCACCCCGGCGAACGGGCTCAGATCCGCATGCGGTTGGGCCATGTTCCCGGTCAGGTAGCGGCAGAAGTAGCGGTGTTCCAACTCCGCTGGGTGACCCAGGCCGCGTGCCGCGGTGCTCACGGCGTTCACACGGCCACCGGACTCTCTGAAGAACAGCGGGATGCGGGCCTGCGCGTCCCGCATCAGCAGGACGCGGTCCCGGTACACCAGGACAGCCGCGAAGTCACCGGTCGGCAATGGTGGTTCGGCTCCGGGGCGGTCGAAGGCGTCGAGGAGAGCGCGGGCGCCCGCCTGGCGGTCATGGACCGAATCGGCCCAGCCGACGACCACTGCAGTGCCGGCCGGTGCGGAGACCGATGTCACGAGACCCTGCCGAGCCATCGCCCCCGCGGTCCAGAGCTTCGCCGTGTCCCCGGACCATTCGAGTCGGAGCGCTTCCAATGTCACTCACTTCCGCAGCCGATCGAGAGAACCGGCGTGAAGGCGTGCCCTCGCGGATCGGCGGCGGGAATGCACAGCCCGGCCGCCGACGTCCAGGCGTGCAGGGCGAACGGGTGCTCGCGCACGCCGACATGCAGCGTGGCCTCGAAGCCGCACCGCCGCAGGAGGACGAATGCCGTGACGGCCTCGGCCTTGCAGTCGTCGTCGACGAACCAGCTTCTGCGGCCGTGTGCTTGGACCGCTCGTTTCAGCCGGGCCACATCCTGCGGGGAAGGGGTGTCCGCGCGGGCGTAGCCAGGGGCGGCCAGGGGAAGCAGCCGAAGGGCGCGTCCGAAACCCAAGGCGCGGATCAGCAGATGCACACCGCGAAGCCAGAGCCAGACCTCGGCGTCCGCGTAGGCTTTTCGGCGGACCGTCGCACAGCCGGCTCGGACGAGACCGGTCACGAGTTCGGCGCGTTCCTCGGAGGTGCCGCCGACGAGCTTGCGGACGTCGGCGGTCGTCATGCCGAGAAAACGCGTTCGTCGCCAGTCGGCGATGAGGGCTCCGCCGGACAGTCTGGTGACACGGCAGTGCGGTGAAAGGATGTGCGTCATGGCCACGAGGCCATCGGTGTCCTGAGCCACCGCGTCTCCTCCCGTTCCAGGGGTGCGGCGTGTCAGGACTGGTATCCGTGACCGTCGTAGTCGCCTCCGCTGAAACCCCGGATCAGACGGCCGTTGCCGAGAACGACAAGGCCACGCGGCAGTCGGCGCCGCAGCATTCGGATGAACATCGCCCACCTCCAGTGCCGGGTTGGTGTCGATCATGTCCAGGCTACTCGGCCCCGAACGCCTCGCAACCGCTCGCTCCGTCCGTGACGCTGGAGGGACGACACAGTCGAGGAGAGGTCCCATCGTGACAAGCATTCCGGCGTACCCGCTCAACGACGGGACGACGATCCCCGCCACCGGCCTGGGTACCTGGCCGATGGACGACACGCAGGCCGAACAGGCCGTTCGCCAGGCGCTGGAGCTGGGTTGCCGGCTCGTGGACACGGCGGTGAACTACCGCAACGAGTCCGGGGTCGGCCGCGGTGTCGCGAGCAGCGGCGTGCCCCGCGAGGAGGTGGTGGTGACGACGAAGCTGCCGGGCCGCCACCACGGCTACGAGGAGACCCTCGCGTCCTTCGAGGAGTCCCGGCAGCGGCTGGGCCTGGAGTACGTGGACCTGTATCTGATCCACTGGCCCAACCCCCGGGTCGGCAAGTACGTGGACTCCTGGAAGGCGATGATCAGGCTGCGTGAGGACGGTCTGGTGCGCTCCGTCGGCGTCTCCAACTTCACCGAGGAGCACCTCACCCGGCTGGAGCAGGAGACCGGGGTGCTGCCCTCCGTGAACCAGGTGGAGCTGCATCCGCTGTTCCCGCAGGACGAGTTGCGGGCCTTCCACGCGGCGAAGGGCATCGTGACCGAGAGCTGGAGCCCGCTGGGCCGGGACGTCCGGCTGCTCGACGACCCGGCGGTCGTCGCCGTCGCACAGGCGCTCGGGGTGACGCCCGCCCAGGTGGTGTTGCGCTGGCACGTCCAGCTCGGTGCCCTGCCCATTCCGAAGTCGGCGGACGCGGAACGGCAGCGCGCCAACCTGGACCTCTTCGGTTTCGAACTGGACGCCGCCCACATGGCGGCCGTCTCCGGGCGGGCCCATCGGCGGCTGGGCGGCGACCCGGAGAGCCACGAGGAGTTCTGAGCCGCTGTCAGCTCGAACCGCTGCGGATCGGGCCGCTACGGATCGGGCCGCTGCGGATTGAGCCGTTCCCGCCCCGGCCGGCGGTGCGGGGGCCTATGTTCGCGAAGGTACTCGATCTTCGGTTCAGGAGGCCCCCACACATGCGTACCGCGCTCCGTACCGCAATGACCGGGGCGGTGGCCGTCGGCACTCTGCTGACCTGCGGCACCGCCTACGCCACCCCCGCCGGACCCGGTGTGACCGGCAGGGTGATCAGCCAGACCACCATCGGCGACACGGACTACGTCCTGCGGGAGATCACCGTCCCGCCCGGCCAGACCACCGGCTGGCATTACCACGACGGCCCGGTCTACGGGTACGTCCAGAAGGGCACGTTGAGCCACTTCCACTCCGACTGCAAGGAGGACGGCGTCTACAAGCGGGGCGGCACGGTGTACGAGTCGGGCGGGCCGGGCGACGTGCATCTGGGTGCCAACCTGGGCGACACCGACCTGGTCCTCGACGTGCTCTACGTCCTGCCGCACGGCTCGCCGTACGCGGAGTCGGTGCCGAACCCGGGCTGCGATTTCGAGTAGTCGGCGGCACCGGTCACTCGTCGGTGACCAGGAACGGGCCTTCGGGCAGCGGCTGTTCGGCCCAGATGGTCTTGCCGCTGCCCGTCTGCCTGCTGCCCCAGCGCTGGGTGAGCTGGGCGACGAGGAGCAGGCCGCGGCCGCCCTCGTCGTAGGCGTGGGCCCGGCGCAGGTGCGGTGAGGTCGAACTGCCGTCCGCGACCTCGCAGATGAGCGCGCGGTCGCGGATCAGGCGCAGCTGGATGGGCGGTTCGCCGTAGCGGATGGCGTTGGTGACGAGTTCGCTGACGACGAGTTCGGTGACGAAGGCGGCCTCGTCCAGGCCCCAGGCGGTGAGCTGCTCGGTGGCCGCCTGCCGGAAGTGCGCCACCTGGGCCGGGTCGGGCGGCACGTCCCAGGTGGCGACCCGGTCGGCGCCGAGGGCGCGGGTGCGGACCAGCAGCAGGGCGACGTCGTCGGCGGGCTGTTCCGGCATAACGGCCTTGAGCACGTTGTCGCTGAGGGACTCCAGGGAGTCGGCGGGCGCGCTCAGGGCGCGGCACATCTCCTCGGTGGCACGGTCGACGTCCCGGTCTCGGTCCTCGACCAGGCCGTCCGTGTAGAGGGCGACGACGGCTCCCTCGGGCAGTTCGAGTTCCGTCGCCTCGAAGGGCAGACCGCCGACGCCGAGCGGCGGGCCCGCGGTCATCGGGATCAGCGTGGCCTCGCCGCCCGGCAGCACGATCGCGGGCGCCAGGTGCCCGGCCGCGGCGAGGCTGAGCCGGCGCGAGACCGGGTCGTAGACGGCGTACAGGCAGGTGGCGCCCAGTTCGGCGACCTCCTCGCCGGGGCCGTCCGCGGCGAGGTGGGTCACCAGGTCGTCGAGGTGGGTGAGCAGTTCGTCGGGGGGCAGGTCCACGTCGGCGAGGGTGCGTACGGCCGTACGCAGGCGGCCCATGGTGGCGGAGGAGCGGATGCCGTGGCCGACGACGTCGCCGACGACCAGGCCGACGCGGCTGCCGGAGAGCGGGATCACGTCGAACCAGTCGCCGCCGATGCCGGCCAGCGATCCGCAGGGCAGATAGCGGTGGGCGACCTCGACGGCGGCCTGGCCGGGCAGGCCGCTGGGCAGCAGGCTGTGCTGGAGGGCGAGGGCGGTGGAGCGCTCGCGGGCGAAGCGGCGGGCGTTGTCGATGCAGACGGCGGCACGGCTGGCGAGTTCCTCGGCGAAGACGGTGTCGTCGATGACGTAGTCGTCGGGGTGGCGCATGCGCACGCCCACGACGGCGCCGAGCAGGACGCCCCGGGCCTGCAGGGGTACGGCGATCATGGAGTGGACGCCCCGGCGGTAGGGCCGGCCGGCGGGCGAGAGGGCGTTGCGCTCCTCGACCCAGCGGCGGAACTCCGGGTCGCCGGCCTGGCTGACCACCGCCCGCCGCTCCCGCAGCGCCCGCGCCGGCGGGGAAGCGGCCGGGTGCACCTCGGAGTCGCCCAGCCGTACGGCGGCTTCGGGGGTGCCCGCGGTCACGGAGCCGTGGGCGACGCGGCGCAGGGCGATGTCGCCTTCTGGCACCGTGGGCAGTTCCTCGGCTCCGAGGACCCAGTCGAGGAGGTCGACGCTGGCGAAGTCGGCATAGCGGGGCACGAGGAGCTCGACGAGTTCCTCGGCGGTGCGCACCACGTCCAGGGTGGTGCCGATGGCGGTGGCCGCCTCGTTGAGGAGGGCGAGCCGGAGCCGGGCCAGGTACTCCTCGGTGCTGTCGAAGGCGGCCAGGGCGACGGCGGTCAGCTCGCCGGCGGGGTCGCGCAGGGGCCACATCTCGATGTTCCACGCGTGGTCCTGGTTCAGGGCCGGGCCCCCGGTGGAGGTCTCGTAGCGGACGGGTCGGCCGGTCTCGACGACCTGGCGCAGATGGCGCAGGAATCCCTCGCTGTGCGGGGCCTCCTCCACGGTGTCCAGCAGGAAACGGCCGAGCAGGGCCTCCTCGGGGACGCCCATGAGGCGGCAGGCGGCATCGTTGGCGCGGAGGTAGTGCTGGCGGACGTCGAAGACCGCCATGGCCGTGGAGGCCTGCTGGAAGGCCTGGCCGGCCAGCGTGGGGTCGGTCTGCCGGGGCCGGTCGGCGGTGAGCACGTGGCCGGTGGTGGTGCCGTCGGGGCCGAGGACCGGGCAGGCGGTCAGGGCGACCTCGACTCGGCGGCCGTCGGCGTGGCGCAGCGCGACGGTCCCGGAGCGGGCGGTCAGCGTCCGGGCGGGGACCGCCTCGGCGAGGAGGTCGGCGGCGGGCTTGCCGACGACCTCCTCGGGCCGGTGCCCGGTGAGCATCCGGGCACCCTCGCTCCACCCCGTCACCCTGCCCAGGGCGTCGATGACCGCGGTGGCAGCGACACGCTCCATACGCCCCAGGATGGGACCTGTGCCCCGGCGCATCAAGCGCGGGCCGGGGACCGTCCGCTCAGCCCTGGTGGGCGCGCAGGGCGGCCAGTGCCCGGTCGGCGTGGGTGTTCATGCGCAGCTCGCTGCGGACGATCTCCAGGACCGTGCGGTCCTGGGCGATGACGAAGGTGGCCCGCTTGGTCGGGGCGAGCGAGAAGCCCCGCTTCACACCGAACAGCTCCCGGACGGCGCCGTCCGCGTCGGAGAGCAGCGGCATGCCGAGCGTGTGCTTGCCGGAGAACTCCTGCTGGCGTTCCACGCTGTCCCCGCTGATGCCGACGGGGCGGGCGCCGGCGGCGGCGAACTCGGCGGCCAGGTCCCGGAAGTGGCAGGCCTCGGCGGTGCACCCGGCCGACAGGGCGGCGGGGTAGAAGAACAGCACGACCGGCCCGTCGGCCAGCAGCTCCGTGAGGCTCCGCGTCGTACCGGTCTCGTCCGGCAGCGCGAAGTCCTCGATCTTGCTTCCCACCTCGACGGTTGCCGTCATCTATCGGCCCTCCTCGTCACGTGCGACCTCACGCGCCCACAGCACCAGGGGGATCTGGAGCGGCAGCCGGGCGAGGGCCGCGGTCCTGAGCGGCTCGGGCCGCTTCTGCCAGTCGACGGCCATCTGCACGTTGGCCGGGAACACACCCACGAAGAACGCGGCGGCCGCCCGGGCCGCCACCGCGCGGGTCCGCGGCAGGGCGATCCCCGCGGCCAGCGCCAGCTCCACTGCCCCGCTGCCGTACGTCCATGCTCTCGGCGACCCCGGCAGCGCCTTGGGGATCGTCGCGTCGAACGACTTCGGTGCCGCGAAGTGCGCGACGCCGGCCGCCGCCAGCAGCCCCGCGAGCAGCAGGGGTGAACGTTCGGACCGGGCCACGCAGCCTCCTCTGACGACCTGCCGCCGGATATTACCGGGCGGTACCGCCCCGTTCCCCGCCGGGTCCCGCTCCCACCGGACCGCCGGTCCGGCCGCGCGTACCGGCGCGGCGCCTCAAACGGCCCGGGAGGCCGGGGGCACCGTCTCGGTGGTCTCCTTGCCGGGTTCGTCCTCGACCGCGTGCGTCAGGAAGTCGTCGACCATGCGGTGGAAGAGGACGGCCAGTTGCCGCAGCTCCTCGGGCGCCCAGTCCCCCAGGGCCAGCTGCATGCCGCGTGCCCCGGCGTCCCGGACGCGGTCGACGGCCTCCCGGCCGGTATCGGTGAGTTCGATCCGCTGGGCGCGGCGGTCGTCGGGGTCGGGGACGCGGGTGACGTAGCCCGACCTCTGGAGCTGCTGCACCGTACGCGTCACGTGGGAGGCCTCGACGCCGAGCCGCTGTGCCAGCTCCCCCGGGCGCAGCGGCTCGGAGTCCGCGACCTGGCGCAGCAGGGCGACCGCGGCACGGTCCAGCGGGACGCCGGCGAGGGCCATCAGCCGCTCGTGCTGCCGGGCCCGGGTGCTCAGATAGGTGATACGGGTCAGCGCACGCTCGATCTCGACGACCTCCGGCGTGGCGGCGGGGACGGCTGGCAGCGGTTCTGTGGGCATACCGGCCAGTTTACCATCTCATTGCGTAACTCAAGTAACTTACTGCCTGGGTTTACCCGCCGTACTGCGCCGCGCGTACCCGCCGGTCGTCGATGCCCCGTGCTCACACAGCGGCCCGACGGCGAGACCTCGCCGGTCACAGGTGTCCAGGATGCGCGGCAGCGCGCCCAGGGCCGAGCGCCAGGCGCCCGGCGCCGAGGTGCAGTCGGAGTCGTGCAGGAGGATCGTGCCGCCGCCGTCCAGGTCCCGGGTGACCGTGCGGTGCACGGAGTCCGGGGTGGCGCGGGCGGTCCAGTCCTCGCCCCAGCAGGTCCACAGCACCGGCGTGAGGCCGAGCCGGCGAGCGGCCAGATGGGCCGCGGTGGACATCACTCCGTACGGCGGCCGGAACAGCCGGGGAGCCTGTCCGGTGAGGTCGCCGACGATGTCGCGGGCCCGGGCGAAGTCGTCGTGGGTGGCCCGGGGACCGCGGAGCAGGAGCGGTCGGTGCAGCCAGCCGTGGATCCCGATCTCGTGCCCGGCGGCGGCGATCTCGCGGACCAGGCCGGGCGAGCGGCGGGCCTGGCTGCCGAGCAGGAAGAAGGTGGCCCGGACGCCCCGTCGGTCCAGGGCGCGCAGGAAGAACGGGGTCGACAGCGGGTCCGGGCCGTCGTCGAAGGTGAGGGCGACGTGGTCCGCCCGGCCCCGGCCGGCGAGCCGGGGCATGGCGCGGTTGCGCAGTGGGCCGAACGTGGAGACCACGGGCGCGGCGTGCAGGGCGAGCGCCGGGAGGGTGGCGACGGCGGCCGCGCGGAGGAGGGGTGCGGTGGCGGTCACGGGCGGGGCCCTTCCGTCGGGCGGGCGGGGTGCGGGGTCGTACCGGAGCCGGGTGCGGGGGTCACGAGTGGTGGTCCGGCTGCTGCGGGGAACCGAGGTGGGCGTCGTCGTCGAGGTCCAGGGTGTGGCCGATGGCGTGGATGACTCCCGAGCCGCTGCCGGTCGTGGCGACCGCGGTGCCGACCGCACCGGCCCAGACGGCACAGGCCACGGCGACACTGGCGGCGAGGCGCCGGACGGCCGGGCGGGGCCCGCGCGGTGCGGGCGCGATGCCAGGGGTGTTCGCGGCCGAGGGTGACGACCGGTCGAGGCCGAGCGGGGCCGGCAGCGGGCCGGTCGCACGGCAGGCGCGGGCTATCTCGTCCGCGGGGCCCGCTCCGGCGGCGGCGAACAGGGCGCGGCCCGCCTCGCGCTGCAGCAGGCCGCGGGGGCCGTCGATCAGGTCGCCGAGCACGCCCTTGAGCTGGTCCGGGTCGCGGATCCAGGCGGCGACCCCGGCCTCGTCGAGCGCCGCCGCGTTGGTGAGGCCGTGGCCCGGGATGCAGCGGTAGCTGGCGACGGGCAGTCCGGCGGCGAAGGCCTCCAGCGAGGTCAGCCCGCCGGCGTTCTGCACCAGCACGTCGGCCGCGTGCATCAGGCCCGGCATGTCGTCGACCCAGCCGTAGGCGTGCTCGATGCCGTCGGCGCGCAGTTGCTCGGCAAGGGCCTCGTTGCGGCCGCAGACGACGACCGGTGCCGCCGCGCCGCAGTCGCGCAGTTCCAGGGCCACCTGCCGGACCGGGCCGACCCCCCAGGAGCCGGCGACCAGCAGCGCCAGCGGGGTGTCCGCGGGCAGCCCGAACCGGGCCCGGGCCGCCCGGCGCCGCTCGGCGTCGGCGGGACAGAAGCGCGGGTCGGCCACCGGGCCGCCCACCCGGACGTCCCGGGCGCCCAGGGCGCGGGCCTGGGCGGCGGGCACGGCGTGGGCGGCGAGGTGCACGTCGACGCCCTCGGCCACCCACAGCGGGTGCACCGAGAAGTCGGTGAGATAGGTGAACACCGGTGCGCCGAGGCGCCCGCCGAGCCGCAGTCTGCCGAGGACGCGGCTGGCGCCGGGGTAGGTGGAGACGACGGCGCCGGTGTCGTCGGGGAGGGCCTCGAGCATGCGGTTCTCGGCGGTGCGCAGCAGCGCGCGGGCCAGCGGGCCGCCGCCTCCGGCGCGTTCGGTGCTGGAGTAGACGCGCTGGTAGATCCAGGGCGCCCGGACGAGCATCCGGTGGTAGCCGTCGCGGACGGTCCGGCCGAGCCGGGCGGGCAGCAGGTCGAGCAGGTCGTACCGCTCGACCGTGACACCGGCCGCCGTCAGCCGGCGCTCCAGTTCGCGAGCGGCGCCGTCGTGGCCCGCGCCGATGCTCGCGGAGACGATCACGACGCGCTCGGCGGGCGTCGCGCACCGGGACACCGGGGCCGGGCGGGGACGCAGGGCGGCGGCCGCAAGGGCGCGCAGATGCACCGTACTTCCGAGGTGGGGCATGGGTGGGTTCCTCCGCAGAGACTCCGCAGGTGGAGTGGAGCGGCGAAACTCTACAACATGTAGTAGGTAATCTCGTACAACTTGTAGTAGCCCGCTTTCGCGCAGCTCACGGCCGCGCAGCCCCGGTTCTACATGCCGTAGTAGCAGTCCCGGTAGGCTGTGACCTCGAACGCTGGTTGAAGGACGGTGAACGGTGCACGACCGGAAGATCGACGAGACCGGCGAGGCAACCGGCCGGCGGGCCCGCGGTGAACTGGAGAGCGGCGTGCTGGCCGCCCTGTGGGCCGCTTCGGAGCCGCTGACCGCCCGGCAGGTCCAGGACCGGCTGCCGGGGGACCTCGCCTACACGACGGTGCTGACGATCCTGTCCCGGCTCCACGACAAGGGCACCCTGGTACGGCACCGGGCGGGCCGCGGCTACGCGTACGCACCCGTGCGGGACGAGGCGTCCGACACCGCCCAGCGCATGCACACCCTGCTGGAGCGCGGTTCCGACCGGGAGGCCGTGCTCGCCCGGTTCGTCTCCGAACTCTCCGAGGAGGACGAGCAGTTGCTGCAGCGCCTGCTCGGGGAACACGACGGCGGCCCCGCCGACGAAGGACCGTGAGCCGATGACCGTCAGCGTCTACGTCCCCTTCCTGGTCACCGTGGTCCTCGCGGTGGTCGCGCCCCGGCTCGCCCGGCGGTTCGCGCCGCGCCCGGCGGCGTGGGCGCTGGCCGGCGGCGCGCTGGTGACGGCGCTCGGCTGGCTGGGTTCGCTGGCGCTGCTGGCGTTCACCGGGCTGGCACAGATCCCCGAGGTCGCGGAGGAGGGCCGCTGGTCGGTGACGGCGCTGCGCGCGGACGACCCCGTGTACCTCACGGTGTCCGCGCTCGCGACGGTCACCCTGCTCGCCTCCCTCACCGGCCTCGCGGTCGCCGCCGTACGGCAGGTACGGCATCTGCTCTGGGCGCGCCGGGAGTGCGCACGGCTGCCCGGGGACCTGGAGCTGGCCGTGCTCGACGACGCGTCGCCGCACGCCTTCGCGCTCCCGGGGGCGCCGGGCCGGATCGTGGTCTCGCACGGGATGCTGCGCTGCCTCGGCGACGCCGAGCGGGAGGCGCTGCTCGCGCACGAGCGGGCCCATCTGCGCGGCCGCCACCATCTCTTCCAGACCGCCTGGCGGCTCACCGCGGCCGCCTGCCCGCTGCTGCGGCCGCTCGCGGAGACCGGCGGTTTCGTGCTGGAGCGCTGGGCCGACGAGGAGGCCGCCGCCCACCTCGGGGACCGCACGGTCGTGGCACGCGCGGTGGGCCGGGCGGCCCTCGCCTCGGCCAAGGCCCCGGCCCGGGCCTCGCTGGCGGCGACCGGGGGCGCGGTGCCGCAGCGGGTCCGGGCACTGCTCGCCCCGCCGCCACCGCGCCGTGCGCTGCCGCTGGTCGCGGGCGCCGCGCTGCTGGCGGTGTCCTGCGCGAGCCTGGCCGAGGCCGCCTCCGACAGCGAGCACATGATCGAGGGCGCCCAGTTCGCCGCGTGCGTGACCTCCCTCAGGGACACGGGGCTGCCGGTACCGCCGCCCGAACACGGCCCCTGCGGCCACCCGCCCCGCGACCACGACGGGCCGGACCGGCACGATCGCTGATCGCTGATCGCTGCGGGGCTTGACACCGCGCTCGCAACGGGGGTTATCGTCACCCGACGATCGCCAGGATTCCTGATGGTCGATCCGTCGCCCGCCGGGTGCCGCCCCCGTGGTGCCGGCCCCTCCCGATCGGAGCCCCATGTCCCTCCTGGCCCGCCCCTCGGCCGCCGCGCTCGCCGCGAAGACCCTGCAGCGCCTGACCGGGGTCGCCAGCCGGCGCCCGAGCGGCCCGGGCTCCGACGCCGCCTCGCACGCCCGGTTCCCCGAACTCCCCCGCACGGTGCGCGCGTTGACCATCCCGACGGCCGTCGCTCCGGCCCGTGCCACGGTGTACCTGCCGCCGGTCACGGACCCCGCTCCCCCGGTGCACGTCAACTTCCACGGCGGCGGCTACGTCATGTCGCTCACCGAACTCGACGACCCGCTCTGCCGGTTCCTGGCCGCCGAGGCCGGGGTGGCCGTCGTCAACGTCGACTACGTCGTCGCCCCGCAGCACCCCTTCCCGGCTCCGCCGCGCCAGGCCTACGAGGTGGTCCGCTGGGTCGCCGAACACGCGGCCGAACAGGGCTGGGACGGCGCCCGGCTGACCGTCGGCGGGCAGAGCGCGGGCGGCGGCCTCGCGGCGGCGGTGGCCCGGCAGGCGCTGGCCGAGGGCGGCCCCGCGATCGCCCTCCAGGTCCTCCACTATCCCCCGCTGGACCTGGTGACGGACGCCGCCGACAAGCACGCCGCCGTCGCCAGGCCCATGCTGCGCCCCTGGATGGCCGACGTGTTCAACTCGGCGTACGTCCCGGAGCCGAAGAGGCGTGCCGACCCGCTGGTCTCCCCCGCTCACCCGTCCGACACGGCCGATCTGACGGGGATCGCCCCCGCGCTGGTGATCACGGCCGAGTACGACCTGTTGAGGGCGGAGGGCGAGCGGTACGCCGCGCGGCTGGAGGCGGTGGGGGCGCTGGCGGAGTACCACGAGGTGGCGGGGGTGGACCACGGGTACGACGGCAAGGACGACGGCAAGGCGCGGGAGGCGTATGCGCTCGTCGCGCGTCATGTGCGGGCGGTGCGGTAGGGCCCCGGCGGCCTCCCCGGCCTCAGTCCTGCCGGGCGAACCAGTCCAGCACCTGCGGGATCGCGCGGATGACCGAGCCGACGTGGTCGGTGTCGCCGACGTCGACCAGCGGCACGTCCGCCCCGTGGGCGCGCAACTGCCGCCGGCAGTGCAGTGCGTTGGCGAACACCGCGTCCCGGTCGCCCTCCGCGGCATACAGGCGGACCGGGACGTCCGGGTGCCACTGGCAGGTCGTGTCGTTGTCGCGCAGCGCGGCCAGCAGCGCGCCGGTGGGGTGCAGCAGCCGCCGGACATACTGCGGAGTCAGCAACTCGGCCGGACTGTCCGGCAGTTCGGCGGCGATGCTCTCCTCGGTGTGGTCGCCGTCGTACAGCCCCTCGACGAGGGTGTCGTACGGCGCCCGGAACACCTCCGACGGCGCGTCGTACAGGTGGTGCAGCCGGTTCATGGACACCGTCCAGTAGCCCATGTAGAAGGCCGCCTCGGCCGGATCCATGCCGCCGGTCAGGAACATCGCGGGGATCTCCGCGCGCCGTACGTCGTACGGGCCGCTGACGGGGGCCAGTGCCGCCGGTTTCCAGTACGGGTCGGCGCCGTGCTGGAGGGCCCTGCCGGTGGCCATCGCCGCCGTGCCGCCCTGGGAGAAGCCGGTCAGGAACACGCCGGGGTCGAGGCGGTGGCCGTGCCGGGAGGCCAGCGTGCGGCTCGCGCGCAGCATGTCGATCCAGGCGGTCGCCTCGGTGGCCGTGTCCATGTACGGATGGGTCCCGGGCCCGGTGCCCAGGCCCAGGTAGTCGGGTGCGACGGCGGCGTACCCGGCGGAGGCGAAGTACTCGACGGCCTCCCGGTCGCCGTTGCCCGCCACCATCGACGCGACACCGCCGCGGTAGGCCTGGGTGCCGTGGCCGTAGGAGATGACCCGCAGCTGGTGCCGGCCGCCGTCGGGCAGTTCCACCAGCCCGCTGGCGGTGGTCGGCCGGCCGGCGGCGTCCACGGTGCGGTAGGTGATGCGGTAGCCGGTCACGCCGTGGCGGACGGGGGCGGTGTCGAACGGGATCGACGCGACGGCCGCGACGACCTCGGAGCGGGAGAGGTGCCCCACCGGGGTGACGGACAGCAGTTCTCCGCGCGCCGAAGCGCCGGTCGCCGATGCGGCCGCGGCCGACGGGGCGGTGACGACGGCGCCGAGGAACGCGGCACAGGCGACAGCCGCCAGTCCGATACGTAATGCTCTTCCGGGCGTGTTGGTGGTCATGCCTTCAGAGTCGGGGCGCGACGGCGGGCCGACCATCCGGCAGCCCACCGTGTCCGGGGTGGTGCAGACCCGCCCCTAACCCGCGAGCTCCGGCACCTCCACCCCCAGCTTCTCGGCGCGCTCGGTCAGTTCGCGCCACACCTTCGGAGCGACCGGGATGCCCTTCGCCCCCCGCTCCTCGGCCACCGCCGCGCTGCGCTCGCCCGGGTAGAACACACCGGACGCGCCGTCCGCCGCCGGCAGACCCTTCAGGGTGCTCAGCGTGTCGTCCACCGCCCCGACGAAGGCCTGCGGGTCGCCGAAGGCCGCCGGGTCCACGGCGATGAGGAGCGCGTTCTGGCGGTGCTTGCGGCCCGCCGGGTCGTCCGAGTGGAAGGCCGCGAAGATCGGCGCGCCGACAAGGACGCTGGTGAGGAGTTCGAAGGCGAGGGACATGCCGGAGCCCTTCGCGCCGCCCAGGGGCAGCGGCATGACCGCCAGCTCCGGGTCGGTCGTCGGCGTGCCGTCCTCCGTCGCGGCCGCGCCCTCCGGCAACGGCGTGCCGCTCGCCTTGGCCTGGCGGATCTTGCCGAGGGCGATGGTGGCGGTGGCCATGTCGAGGAGCAGCGGGGCGTGTTCGCGGGCCGGTACGGCGATGGCGAGGGGGCTGGTGGCGACGGCCGCGCCCTTGACGCCGGTGTAGCCCATGTTGGGCATGCCGGCCACGAACCCGAGCCCGACCAGGCCCTGTTCGGCGATCCGGGACACGTAGTAGCCGATGGCGCCGGTGTGGACGGTGCGGCGGACGCCGACCGAGGCGATGCCGGTCTCCCGGGCCCGCCGTACCGCTTCGTCCGCGGCGGCGGTCAGGGCGACCGGGCCGGGGGCGCGGTCAGCGTCGAGGACGGCGGCGGCCGGGGCCGTCGACTCGACCGTCAGCTCCGGGTGCGCGTTGGCGACGCCCTTGGCGAGCAGGTCCAGGTAGGCGGGGACGCGGGCGGTGCCGTGCGAGTCGACGCCGCGCTGCGCGGCCCAGACGAAGACGTCTGCGGTGGTCCGGGCGTGCTCGGCGCTCAGGCCGCCCTTCTCCAGGAGGGCGGCGGAGAAGGCGCGCAGGTCGTCGGCGGGCACCAGGATCTTGGCGGGGGTGTTGGACATGGTTGCGGTGTGTCTCCTGGCTAGCGGGTGACTAGGACGTCCACGACGGCGGTCGTGCCCTCGGCCACGGCCTTGAGGGCGCGTTCCAGCGCCGGCGCGAGCGCCTCCGAGGTGTCGACGGTCTCGGTGTGCATGCCGAACGGCTCGGCGAACCCGGCGAGCCGGGGCAGCCGGTGCAGATCGGTGCCGAGCCACTCGCCGGTCTCGGCGGCCGCGCCGTCCGGGTAGAAGCGGCGGTGGTTGAGATTCATCGACTTGTAGACGCGGTTGTTGAACACGACGATCAGCAGCGGCAGTTCGTACGCGTTCGACGCGTCGTACGAGGGGATCACCGGGTTGTAGGTGAAGGCGCCGTCGCCGATGGTGAGGACCACCGGCCGTTCCCGTGCGGCGAGTTTGACGCCGAGGGCGACCGCGATGCCCTGGCCGAGTCCGCCCTGGACGTAGAAGTAGGAGTCCGGGTCCGCGGTCTGGACATGGCGCTTGACGACCCGGCTGTGGGTGATGGTCTCGTCGACGACGATCGCGTCCTGCCCGTGCAGCAGCGTGCGCAGGGTGGCGGCCACCAGCACCGGGTCGACGCCCTTGGCCTCGGCCGCCTTCGCCTCGGCCGCCGCGATCGCGGACCGCTCGGCGGCGTGCCGTTCCTCCTGCGCCGCCCGGCGCACCTCGACCGCGCGCTCGTCGAGGTCCTTGGCCCGCTTCGTCAGCTGGCGCAGCGTGTTGGCGACGTTGCCTTCCAGGTACCTGTCGGCGAAGAGCACTTGGTAGACGACGTGCGGGCGTTGCGGGACCTCGTCGATGACGACGATCTTCGCCTGGGAAGGGCGACGGGAGGGCGGGTAGAAGGGCGCCCGGCAGTTGACGAGGAGGATCAGGTCCGCCTCGTCCATCCAGGGGCCGATGTCGCTGCCCGCGTGCAGCGGGTGGGTGCGCGGGAAGTTGCCGCACACCGCCGAGTCCGGCTCCACGACCGGGATGTTCCAGGCCTCGGCGAAGGCGACCAGCGCCTCGAAGCCGCCGGCCTCGCGCCCCGCCGTCTCGGTGACGATCACGGGGTTGGCCGCCTCCCGGATCAGCTGCGCGACCGGGTCGACCTCCTCCGGCGAGCTGTGCGTCGAGCCGGGCGGCACGACGGGCTTGGCCTCGCGGCCGTCCCACTCCTCCAGGAGGATCTCCAGGGGAATGTTCAGGTAGGCCGGTCCGGCCGGGGCGCGCCAGGCCAGCTCCGCCGCCCGGGTGATCATGACCGGGAGGGTGTGCACGCTGGCGGCCTCGGTGGACCACTTGGTGAACGGCTGGGCGATGCCGTGCGGGCCACCCACGATCGACAGGTTGCGGTACCACTGGCCGCCCGGGTCGTGCCCGGGGGCGTCGCCGTACGTCGTCGACTCCGAGGAGGCGACCACCATCGGGACGCCGGCCAGCAGCGCGCCGTGCACGGCCATCGAGCCCTGGAGCAGGCCGGGCGCCGCGTGCAGCAGCACGCCCTGCGGGCGGCGCTCGATCAGCCCGTAGCCGGTCGCCATGCCGACGGCGACCGTCTCGTGGGTCAGGTCGAGGTAGCGCGGGGCGGGCTCGCCGTCGCGGTGGCGGCGGGCCAGCGCCTCCCACACCGGGGCCCATTCGGACCCCGAGGAGCAGAAGACGTAGTCGGCGCCCGCCGCGTTGAAGGCGGAGACGACGGCGTCCCCGCCGTCGATCCGTGGGTTGTTGGTCATCGCCGGTGTTTCCTCAGCCCTCGATCGGCCAGTTCAGGACCTCGGAGATACCGCGGCCCATGATCCATTCAAGCTCCTCGGCCGTGAAGTCCCAGTGCTTGGTGAACTGCTCGATCGTGTCGGTGTAGGTGATGCCGTGGCCGAGCAGCCGGGTGATGTCGGTGCCGTAGAAGCAGCGCTGCGGGCCCATCTTGTCGACCATCTCGCGCACGTACTTCTGGATGTTGTTGTTCGGGAAGGGCTGGGTGGAGTAACCCGGCAGCGCGGACACCTTGACGTAGATGTTGGGGTGGACGTGCAGGTCGGCGGTCTCCGAGACCCAGTAGCCGATCGCGTCGTCGACGCAGCGGGCCATGATGCCCATGTGGTCGATGATGATCTTCAGCTCGGGGTGCTTGGCGGCGATCTCGCCGAGCTCGCGCTTCCAGATCGGCGCGTGGACCATGGTCGGGATGCGCAGCTCCTCGGCGATCGGCCAGTACCAGTCGTTGGTGCCGTCGATCATCCAGTTGCGGTCCTGCGGCCGGTGGAAGGTGAGCCGGGTGCCCTTCACGTGCGGGTTCTGGGCGAAGTCCTGGAGCATGGCCTTGCCCTCTTCGGGCTTGTTCTGCGGGATGCGGGCCATGATGCCGAACCGGTCCGGGTGGGCCTCGCAGGCCTCCAGGGCGTAGTCGATGCGGTCGCCCTCCCAGGACGGCGGCAGGATCAGCGCGCGGTTCACGCCGGCCTCGTCCATCAGCTCCAGGGCCTCCTCGTAGGAGAAGGGGTCCTCGCGGTGGCCGTTGAGCCGGATCCGCTCCCGGGCGCCGGGCACCCAGGGGCGGTCCGGGGTCTCTTCCTTCCAGATGTGGATCTGCGTGTCGACGACGAACATGTCCGAACTCTTTCTCTCGGAGGGGGTGGTGGGGCGGTGTGGAAGGAACGCTAGGCGGCCGGTGCGCTCTTGCGGAGATCCCGGAGCGCAAGCTGTTGTTGCGCGGAAGTGCGCAGTTCGCGGGGCATGCGGCCGCCGTGTCAGGCGTCGTCGAAGACGGCCGCGGTGATGTGTTCGGCGATCGCCATGGAGGCCGTCGCGGCCGGCGAGGGGGCGTTGCGTACGGCCGTGATCCGGCCGACCCGGTGGATGCGGAAGTCGTCGACGAGCGTGCCGTCGCGGTCCAGCGCCTGGGCCCGTACGCCCGCGCCGCCGCGCACCACGTCACGGACGCCGACGCCCGGGACGTACAGCCCCGCGTCCTTCATGAAGGCGGCGGCGGAGAAGGAGCCGCGGTACTCCTTGATGCCGGTGCGCCAGTGCTGGGCGGCCATCCGCCAGGCGCCCGGGTAGGAGGCGAGGGCCAGCAGGTCCCGGGGCGACACCCTGCTGCGCCGGTAGCCCTCCTTGGCGAGGGCGAGGACGGCGTTGGGGCCGACCTCCACCGAGCCGTCGACACGCGGGGTGAAGTGCACGCCGAGGAAGGGGTAGCGCGGGTCGGGCACCGGGTAGACGAGGCCGCGCACCAGATGGGTCCGGTCCGGCTTGAGCAGCATGTACTCGCCGCGGAAGGGGATGATCCGGGGCTCCCGCCCGTCCTGCGCGAGCCTGGCGACGGAGTCGGACTGGAGGCCGGCGCAGAGGATCAGCCGGTCCACGCGGACCAGGTCCTGGCCGGAGGCGACCTCGATGCCGCCGGGCACGGTGGTGATCGAGGTGACCGGGAAGCCGAGGCGCACCTCGCCGCCCGAGTCGACGACGTCCTTGGCGAACGCGCGGGCGACCGCCGGGTAGTCGGTGATCGCGGTGCGCGGGGAGTGCAGGGCCGCGACACCGCCGACGTGCGGCTCCAGCTCCTTGATCTGCTCGCGCGAGATCTTCCGGAGTTCCGGCACGTGGTTGTTCTTCGCCCGCTCGTACAGGTTCTGCATCCGGCCGAGCTCGTCGTCGCGGACCGCCACGACCAGTTTGCCGATCTCGTCGTAGGGCAACTGCCGGTCCTGGCAGTACTCGCGCAGCAGGGACACGCCCCGCACGCACAGGTCGGCCTTGAGGCTGCCGGGCGTGTAGTAGATGCCCGCGTGCACCACACCGGAGTTGTGGCCGGTCTGGTGCCGTGAGACCTCCGGCTCCTTCTCCAGGACCACGACCCGGGTGCCGGGGCGGCGCAGCACGATCTCGCGGGCCGTGGCCAGGCCCACGATGCCGGCGCCGACGACACCGACCGTCTCGTCAGCCATGGGCCCGCCCCGGGGCGCCGAAGTGGACGGCCACCGTCTTGACGCGCGTGGAGAACCTCAGGACCTCCTCGCCCTGCTCCTTGTAGCCCGTGCCGGAGTCGTGGAAGCCGCCGAACGGCAGGTGGACGTCCCAGCCGGTGGTCGTCGTGTTGACCGCGACCTGTCCGCACTCGGCCTCGTCGGCGAACCGGTACGCCGAGGCGAGGTCGCGGGTGAACACGGCGGCGGCGAGCCCGAAGCCGGAGTCGTTGACCGCGTCGACGGCCGCGTCGAAGTCGTCGACCGCGCGGACGGCGAGGACGGGACCGAAGACCTCCTCCCGCCAGACGGCCATCTGCGGGGTGATGCCCGCGAGGACGGTGGGTTCCACGTAGCAGCCGTGCGGACGCCCGGTGTCCGCCCCGCCTCCCGTGAGCACGGTCGCGCCCTGCTCCACGGCCCTGCCCAGATCGGCGAGGACGCTGTCGCGCTGCTTCGGGCTCGACAGCGGGCACAGGGTGGTCGCCGGATCCGTGCCCGGGCCGACGGCCAGCGCCCGCACCTCCGCGACCAGCAGCGGGACGAACTCGTCGTACACCGGCTGCTCGACGATCACCCGGCTGGTGGCCGTGCAGCGCTGCCCGGCCTGGCCGAAGGAGGCGGCCACGACGGCCTTCGCCGCGGCCGGCAGATCGGCGTCGCGCAGCACCACCGAGGCGTTCTTGCCGCCGAGTTCGCCCTGGAAGCGGACGTTGCGGTCGGTGAGGCGGCGCCGGATGCGGTTGCCCACGGCGTTGGAGCCGGTGAAGGTGATGCCGACGATCCGGGGGTCGTCGAGGAGGGCCTCCTCGATCTCGGCGGTCCGGCCGGTGACGACGTTGAGGACACCGGCGGGCAGGCCCGCGTCGTGCAGGGCCCGGGCGAAGTGCAGCCCCGCCAGGGGGGTCTCGGTGGCCGGCTTGAACACGGCCGCGTTGCCGGTGGCGAGCAGCGGGGCGAGCTTGCGGGCCGGGGTGATCAGCGGGTCGTTCCAGGGGCTGATCACCAGGATCACGCCGATCGGCTCGCGCTGGGTGTGCGTACGGTGGTCCGGGCGCACGTCGTGCAGGAGGGTGCCGTAGCCCTGGCGGGCGAGGCCGGCGTAGTACTCCAGGAAGTCGGCGGCCTTCAGGGTCTCGCCGGTCGCCTCGGCCAGGGTCTTGCCGTTCTCGGCGGTGACGTCGGCGGCGATCTCCCCGGCCCGTTCCCGGATCAGCCGGGCCGCCTCGGTGAGGACCCGGGCCCGTTCGAAGGGGCTGGTGCGCTTCCAGACGGCGAAGCCGCGCTCGGCGTGGTCGTAGGCCCGGGTGACGTCCTTGGCGGACAGGGCGGGGACGCGGGCGAGGGGGGTGCGGACGTCGGCAGGGTCGTGGACGTCGATCCATTCGCCGGTCCTCACCCACTCCCCGCCGGAGAGGGTTTCCAGAGTGCGCATGGAGATCACTTCCTTTGTCGTCCGCGGTGCCGGCCGTGCGGGCCGTCTGCGACGACACACCATGTGGGAGGGGGTTCACCAGCCCCGTGGGGGCAGGCATTGATTGCGCTGTGCGCGAGCCGGCGGGGGCATGATCCGTGCTGGAATCGGGCGGGCCGGACAAGCCCCGAGGAGAAGAGGAGAAAGCGGATGGCGTACACAGTCGTCGCCCACTATCGCTGCGCACCCGCCGACGCGGACGCGGTGCGTGCCGCGCTGCTGAAGGCGCGGGAGGCCACGCGGACGGAGCCCGCGAACCTGATGTACGAGGTGCACGTGGTGGAGGGCGAGCCGGGTGGGTTTCTGTTGTACGAGCGGTATCTCGACCGGGAGGGGTTCGAGGCGCACAAGGCGGCCGAGCACTTCAAGGAGGTCGTGGTGGGGGTGGTGTGGCCGTTGCTCACCGAGCGAACGGTGACTTTTGCGGAGGTGCTTTAGCGTCTGCCGGGCTGGTGTTGTGGAAAGGGCGCGGGTGGACCGTGGTTGCTCGCGCAGTTCCCCGCGCCCCTGAGAACGCGTCACTGAACTTCTCCGGTGAGGCCCGTGAGGTGCGTGCGCGTCCTTGATGTGCACGGTGTCCCCCGGCCGCGCGTGCATGAGCAGCTCGCCGAACAGTCGATGCCGGCCTCGTGAAGGACGAGGTTCTGCCGGGCCGTCGACTGCTGGTCGGTCGACACCTGCTTCCAGACCGGGTTGGCCATGCCGCTCCCCGTCCGTTCTCGTGGTCGCATTCGACCCCAGCTGACGGCAAACCCCGTCATCAGCCGCCATCGGAGCTGAAATGCCTGCCGCTCCTGTCGTCATTCGAACGTTTGCCGACAAGGCGAGCCGGTCAGCGGGCGGTGGTCGTGAGCCGGTCGCCGAGCGTGCTTCTCCGGTACAGCACCTGCCGTCCGGCACGTGTTCGGGTGACCAGCCCTGTGGAGTACAGGACACGCAGGTGTTGGGAGACGGCGCTTGGGGTGACCCTGAGCCGGCGGGCGAGCTCTCCGGTGGGCAGCGGTTCTTCCAGGAGGCCGAGCAGTCTCGCTCGGGATGCGCCGAGCAGGGACACCAGGGCGGTTGCGTCGGCCGCCGGCAGCTCCGAGCCCCACAGCGTGGCCACTCCCCGACTGGGATAGACGAGGCTCGGTGGCTCGTCCGGACTGACGGGGGGCGCGGGCTTGTGTGCGAACACGGACGGCATGAGCAACAGCCCCCGGCCGGATGCCGCAACCCGGTGCCTGCTGATCATCTTGTGGATGTACAGCTCTCCGCCTTGCCAGCGCAGGTTCGGATGCATGTCGGCGAACAGCAGTCGGGCGCCCCCCAGGGCGAGCCGGCGGGCGCGGTAGGTCATGTCGGCTTCCAGCACCAGCCGCATCTGCGGCCACACCGGCTCGACGGCCACCTCCCAGTACTGCCGCAGGAGATCGCAGATGGCGTCGCGGAGTCCTACGACGGGTGCGTCTTCGGCGGCGGTGGCGTCGCGGAGCGCTTCGGGAACAGGGTCGGGCGCGTGCGCGAGCAGGAGGTCGTGGCGGACCCGGGCGCAGGACGCCTGACGGACGACCGAGAGTTCTTCCTCGAAGGCCGGCGCGAAGCCCGCGGGATTCGGGGTCAGGAAGTCGGGGAGCGTGCGCCGCTGGGCGACCAGGGACATCAGCAGACCGGTGTCGAGCGTGCCGAGTCTGCCGAGTACGGACCTGCGCCAGGGCAGGTGCAGCGCGGACAGGCCCGGATCCTGCAGCACGCGCAGGCTGAACAGGGTTTCGTGCAGGGGCGAGAGGGCGAAGCGGGTGTCCGCGAGGTCCTCGACGCCGAGCACAAAGCTGATCATTAAGCCATACGCTACATCGATTGGCGGCGGCACGTCGACGCCGTGGACTTCCTCTCATGACACACAACTCATGTGCAGCGCACGGCGGTTGTCACCGTGCGGCACGGGGCATCGGCGCCGCTGCGGCGAGGCGTCCCGCGGACGACGGCCTGGCAGTCGGCGTGATCGATCCGGACGAGACGGACTGCGGCGACACCGTGGAGGCCATCACAGGTGTCGGCGGCGCAGCGCCGGCCATCGCCGCTGATGTCGCCGACGAGGCAGCGGTCACCGCGGCCGTCGCCCGGATCGCCGCCGCGTTCGGACCGCCGACGGTGCTGGTCGACAACGCCGGCATCAGACCCCGTACCGGCCTTGTGGACATGACCACGCAGCAATGGGACACGGTCTCGCGGGGTTCGTCTCCGGCCAGGTCCGCTACGTCGCGGGCGGGCCGGTGGACTGAAGGATGAGCCGCCGGATGGTCCTGATACTGGCTGTCACGTGCGCCGTGGCAGTGGGCAACATCTACTTTCCGCAGGCCATCGGTCCGCTGGTCGCCGCCGGGCTGCATGTGTCGCCCGATTCGGCCGCTGCGGTGGTGACCGCCACACAGATCGGCTACACGGCCGGGATGGTCTTGCTGGTGCCGCTCGGCGACCGGCTCCCGCACCGCTCGTTCCTCGTCGTCCTCCTCGCCCTGACCGGTCTGGCACTGCTCGCTGCGGGTTGCGCACCGGCTCTGCCGGCCCTCATCGCCGCCGGCACCCTTGTCGGCCTGACCACCGTGGGCGCGCAGATCGTCGGCCCCCTGGCGGCTGGTCTCGTGGCCGCCGACCGCCAAGGAGCGGTGATCGGCACCCTGCTGAGCGGATCGACCGGCGGCATGCTGCTGGCCCGGACCTTCAGCGGCACGCTCGGTGAGTGGCTGGGCTGGCGGGCCCCCTACCTGGTCGCCGCGGTCCTGGCCCTGCTCCTCGCCACCGTCTTGGCGTTCGCGGTGCCGACCACATCCCCGTCCTCCCGCCAGCCGTACGCAGCGCTCCTGGCCGAGCCGCTGCGCCTGCTGCGCACCGAGCCGGACCTGCGCCGCTCGTGCTTCTACCAGG
Organism: Streptomyces sp. NPDC058464; assembly: GCF_042721035.1. Taxonomy (NCBI): domain Bacteria; kingdom Bacillati; phylum Actinomycetota; class Actinomycetes; order Kitasatosporales; family Streptomycetaceae; genus Streptomyces; species Streptomyces sp. NPDC058464. The sequence goes on along the minus strand of NZ_JBHXMA010000046.1, from coordinate 13,758 downwards.
CAACCGTCTTCGCCGGGTTCTCCGCGGTCTGGACCTGCCTGGCGCTCCTGCTCACCGGACCGGCCTACGGGCTGGGTGCCCAGGCTGTAGGAATGATCGCCCTGGTCGGCGCGGCAACCATGGTCTGCACCCCGCTCGCCGGCCGTCTGGTGGACCGCTACGGCCCCGATCCGGTGAACCTGGTCTGCATGCTTGGCGTCCTCGTCTCGGCCGCGATCCTCACTTTCGGTACCCGGGGCGGCACGCTGGGTCTGACCTCTCTGACACTCGGCACGCTGCTCCTCGACACCGCGATGCAGTCCGGCATGGTCGCCAATCAGGTCCGCGTCTACGCCCTGCGCGTCGATGCCCGCAGCAGGCTCAACACCGCCTACATGACCTGCGCCTACCTGGGCGGCAGCGCAGGTTCCTGGCTCGGGATACGCGTCTGGAGCCGGGCCGGCTGGTGGGGCGTGTGCGTGCTCGTCGCGCTGCTTGCCGCACTCGCCCTGGTCCGCCACCTGCTGGCGCTGTACGAATTCGGACGTGATCAGGCATCGTGCGACGCCTCCGTCACCCGGCCTCACCGTCGTCTGAGTCGACGTGCTCGTGGGGGTCACGCAGCGGGCGCAGGCCAGGCGCCGCGGGCCGGGTGAAGGCATGGCGGCCGAGGAACATTTTCCGGGCGAGGCGGTGGCGGGCCTCGGTGACGCAGAGCTGGGCGCCGATCATCCGCCGGCGTCCCTCGTCGGGGACGAACGGGAGCAGGTGCAGGGTCTTGAAGATCCGACCGTCAGTACGGGAGTAGCCCTGAACGACCCGGACCAGGCCGACGAGAACGGTGGAGCCCTCGTGACCGGCGACGTCCGGGGGCATCCGCAGGTGGCCGGACGACTTCTAGGCGGAGGCGGCGGCCACGAAGAACGGAATGGCGATGAGGAAGCGGCCGGCCTCTGCCCGCCGGCGCTGCTCGGTGAGCCACTCGTCGGCCTGGTCGCGGCCGACGGCGCCGCTCTCACAGGCCGGCTCGGCGAGCCTGGTGAGCAGCGGCAGCATCGCCGGGTCCGTGAACACGCTGGTGTGCACCTCGACGGTGACGTCGTCGAAGCCGCCGGCCAGGAGCAGGCTGCGGTACTGGCGGCCGGCGCGGGGCGTGCCCAGGAGGTCGGCGCGGGCGTGCACGATCGTGCGGGTGAGCGCCGCGTCATCCGAGTCGATCATGATGGCGTCCCAGTCCTGACCGACCAGGACGATCCTGCTGCCCGGGCAGAGGACGCGACGCGCTTCCTCCACCGCGCACCCTGGCTCCTGAAGTACGTGGAAGACCTTGTCGGCACGGTAGCCTCGCACGCTTCCGTCGGCGAACGGCAGACCCTCCGCTCCAGCCTCCCGGAACTGGGCCGCCGACCACCGTTCCCGGGCCGCGGCCACCATCCACGGGTCGGGGTCCACGCCCACCGCGTGGACGCCGCGTTCCGTCAGCTCGGCGACGGCGCGTCCGGCGCCGCAACCGACGTCCACGACGGTCGAGCCCGGCACCAGAGACAGCAGTTCGTAGGAGCGGGCCCGCAGCCGGATGGCACTCGGCATCTCGTCCGCCGCGTCGAGGACGGCCAGCAGGGCCTCGGTGTCGCGGTGCTCTTCCACCGCTTTCCGATGCTTGGACATGGACGTCATGCTGCGACTTGATGTCGGCATGAAGTCAAGCGAAGACAGCGACGTCAGCGCGATGAGCATCGGCGCCCTCGCGGCGCGGTTCGGCCTGGCCACGCACGTCCTGCGGCATTGGGAGTCGGTGGGCCTGCTGCACCCCGGACGGGATGCGGGCGGGCGGCGCCGCTACGGTGCGGAGGACCTCACGCGCCTGGCGACAATCCTCATCTGCAAAGAGGCCGGCCTCGGCCGGGACACCGTCAGGAGCCTGTCCGCCACCGTCGACCGCGCCACCCGGCACGAGATCCCGCGTCCCGAGGCCGAGGAGCTTCGATCGAGGATCGCGACGGCCCGGGCCTCGTTGGAACTCATCGAGGGCGGCCTGAACTGCGAGCACGAGGACGTCACCCAGTGCCCGAACTACCGGCGGCTCATCGCCGAGCGGGTCGACTCCCAAGTTCTCCCTCGGAGTGCGCGAGCCGGGACACGTAGTCCCGTGCATTCCTGGGGGCGTGGAGCCACCAGGCCAGACTGCGCTCTACCACCCACCTGCTGACGACCCGCCGTGCGGCATCCTGCCGGACGAGACTCATGACGGCCCCTGGCCAACGCTGTTACGTACAACGGGTCCAAAGACGGGTTCTGAAGGGGCGCTCGTGCAGCGCCCCTTCTTTCAGGGGCGGGGAGCTGCGCGACCAGCCGCGACGGCGACGCAGTCGGCAGATCCCGGCGTTTCCGGCGGAGCACTCAGAACTCGTTGCCCCAGCAGTACCGGGCGATGGTCTCGACCAGCACCAGCTTGCGGCGTTGGTCCTCCGCGGTCAGCAGGGGCCGCGATGCCACGTCCGCGAAGCCCCGGGACGGGGACACCGCGCCGTCCTCCAGGTCCTTGAACTCACCGACCGCGTCGACACGGGACATCACCGTGTCGATGTCCTCCGGCTCCGGCGCCGTCGCGTCGACCACGCCCAGGCAGAAGTCCCGGTCGTCCGGTAGTGCCTTGACCAGGTCCAGTTCGGCCTGGGTGCCCTGGTCGAACGGGAGGATCCAGCGGTCGGCGGCGATGCCCGCGTACAGCTGCTCGGCGCGTGCCCGGTCCACCTCGGGCGGGGCCGACCAGCCGGGGGCGATGCCGATACGGACGCTCTCCGGGCGCTCGTCCAGCCGTACTGCGAGGGAATCGACAGCCAGCGCGTCCGTGAAGGACAGGGCGCCGGGGTCGGCCGGGTCGGTGCTCAACTGGGCTAGCAGAAGCGGGTTGTCGAGCTGGATCAGGCGGACGCCCTTCGAGACCAGGAGCTCGATCTCGGCCCTCACGATCTCCGCGAGGGCCTCGCCCAGTTCCCGGGCCGAGGAGATGCCGAGGCCCGGCCGGAAGGTGGTGGCCGCCAGGTACGCCGGGGAGGGCAGCGTGGCCTTCGGGGCGATCACCGTCAGTTCGGCGAGCTGGGCGGCCCGGTCGGCGAGCAGCGGGCCGTTGGCCTTGGGGAGGGACTCGGCGACCCAGCGGACCAGGCCGTCCGGGTCTGCCTCGTCGGTACGGCGGAAGCCGGTCACGCCGTCGAGGACCGCGCTGCGGAAGTCCTCGCGGGGGAAGTCGCCGTCGGTGACGACGGTGGAGCGCAGCTTGCGCTGGTAGGCGACGGCCTCCCGGACCGCCGTGTCGACGGCCTCCGGGTCGGCGGTGGACAGGCCGGCCGGGCGGACCAGGCTGCCGTGGTGGTCGATGCGGTAGTTGAACGTGTCCGCCATGATGTCAGTCCTTCCCGCCGGAGCCGGCGACGCCCCACGCGGCGAACTCCAGTTCGTAGCCGAGGGCCTTCAGGACGTCCTCGGCGATCCTCTGGTCCTCGTCCGCGGTGCCGCCTGCGATGCCGAGCCCGCCGATGATCTCGCCGTCCTTCTTGATGGTGAGACTGCCCTCGGTGGCCATGATCGGCAGGGCGGCGCCGGGGAGCTGGGAGAGCTGGGAGAAGAAGACCGGCTGGGACTCCTGCCACTTCTTCAGCATCGTGCCGGGGCGCTGCATGATCGCCGCGGTGTAGGCCTTGGCGCGGGCGATGTCGGGGGTGAGCGGGCGGGCGCCGTCGGGGCGGCGGATGGCGATCGGGAAGCCGCCGGCGTCCACGACGGCGACGCTCACCGCCTTGCCGATCTCCTGGGCACGCTGGTGGGCGGCGCCGATGATCTCCTCGGCGGCGGCCAGGGTGAGGCTGGTCATGCTGCTTCCTTCGGTGCGGTGAGGGTGCGGCGGAGCCGGGCGACGGCCGCGTTGTACGGCTGGGGTGTCTCCCAGTACATGGAGTGCGGGGCGTCCGGGACGATCTCCAGGTGCGAGCCGGCCAGCAGTTCGTGGGCGCGGGTGACCGTCTTGACGCTGAGGACGGCGTCCTTCTCCCCGGCGAGGAAGGCGACCCGCACGCCGGAGGCCCGGATCTCGTCCAGGGTCGGGCCGTCGGTGTCGAGGTTGCGCAGGTCCTGCATCCTGGCCACGTTGAAGGTGCCCATCTGCTGGAAGAGGAAGGTGAGGTCGGCCCGCTCCCGCTGGAACGGCTTGGTCAGCAGCCGGTCGATGACGGGCAGTTTCACGGCCTCCGCGCGGTCGGCGGCGGCGAGTTCCTTCAGTTCGGGGTGGCTGATGCCGCCGAGGGAGTGGCCGAGGACGACCGAGGAGACCCGCTCGGGGCGCAGCAGCGCGGCGCGCAGGGCGGCGACGGAGCCGATGGACTGGCCGACCAGCATGGCGTCGGTGATGTCCTCCTGGTCGAGGACGGCGACCACGTCACCGGGGAAGTCCTGGCCGTCGAACTCGGCCATGGACGAGTCGGACTTGCCGAAGCCGCGCAGGTCCACGGTCACGACCGTGAACTCCTCGCGCAGTGCGGCCACTTGCTGCCACCAGGCGGCGTGGTGGCCGCCGCTGCCGTGCACGAACAGGATCGCCGGGCCGCTGCCGTGGCGCTCGTAGTAGATGGAGGTGCCGTCGGAGTCGGCGAGGGGCATGGGGTGAACTCCCGTACTGATGCGCTTAGTTGGGGCGGCGGCTGTGGTAGACGAGTTCGATCATGGTGTGGTCGGGGTCGTGGATGTAGCAGAACTTGGACTGGTTCTCGGGGCGCTCGATCGGCCGGGTGTGCCGGATGCCCAGCTCCTTGAGATGGGCGAGGAAGTCGTCCCAGTCGTCGACCTCGACGGCGAAGTGGTAGGGCGCCATGCGCTCCATCTCTTCGACCGGGGTGAAGTGCAGGTCGAAGTTTCCCCTGGTCATCAGCACCACGCGGGTGTTGGACTTGGGCATGATGCGCTTCATCCCGAAGACCTTGGTGTACCAGGCCGCGGTGCGGTCGGGGTCGGTGGTGGGGAAGTTGACGTGGTGGATGTAGCGGGGTTCCGCGGTCATGAGTGGTTGCCTTCCAGGTGTACGGGGTTGGACAGCGCGCCGATACCGCTGATCGCGACCTCGACGGTGTCGCCGGGCTCGATCTGGCAGGTGGACTCGGCGCCCATCCACAGCACGTCGCCGGGGTGCAGGGTGATGTGCCGGGTGATCTCGACGATGAAGTCGAAGGGGTCGAAGACCATGTCCCCGGTCGGGAACGTGGCGCGCACCTCGTCGTTGACGCTCAGGGTGGTCGTCTGGGCGAGGGCGTCCACCTCGGTCTCGATCCACGGCCCCATCGGCTTGAACGTGTCGCTGTTCTTGCTGCGCCAGAACGTGCGGTCCTGGTGCTGCCAGGTGCGGGCGCTGACGTCGTTGCCGATGGTCCAGCCGAACACCCCCTTGCGGGCCTCGTCGCGGCCGGCGTACCGGAGCGTGCGGCCGATGACGGCGACCAGTTCCGGCTCGGCCTCGAAGCGTCCGGTCACCTCGGCCGGTCTGACGATCGGCGAACGGTGGCCGGTGAGCGCGTTGTTGGCGCGGTAGCCGACCTCGGGACGCTCGGGGGTCGCGGCTCCGGCGTGTGCGATGTGCCGCGGGTAGTTGTAGCCGACGGCGTAGAACACGCCCGGGACGACGGGCGGCAGCCAGACGGCCCCGGTGACGGGGATCGTGCCGAGGACGTCGGGTTCGCCCTCCAGCGGTGACCCGGCGAGCAGTTCGACACGGGTCTCCCGCACCCGGCCCCAGACCGCCCTGCCCTCCACCGAGACTCGCGCGTACCTCATGGCGTCAGCAGGTGGGAGACGCGCTTGGTGACGAGGTAGGCGTCCAGCGCCTCCGGCCCGCCCTCCCGGCCGTACCCGCTGTCCTTGACCCCGCCGGAGGGCGCCTCGTGCACGGAGCCGCCGCAGTGGTTGAGGGAGAGGATGCCGGCCTCCAGTCCGTCGGAGAGCTTCTCGGCGGTGGCGGCCGACCTGGTGAAGCCGTAGGCGGCCAGGCCGTACGGCAGCGAGTTGGCGGTGGCGAGGGCGTCGTCGAGGTCGCTGAAGGGCACGATGGGCGCGAGCGGCCCGAACGGCTCCTCGGACATCAGGTCCGCGTCCGCCGGTACGTCGGTGAGCACGGTCGGTGCGAAGAAGTACCCGGGGCGGTCGAGCCGTTCGCCGCCGGTGCGGACGGTGGCTCCCTTGCGTACCGCGTCCGCCGTCAGTCGTTCGGTCGAGCGCAGCCGGCGTTCGTTGGCGAGGGGGCCCATGGTGGTGCCCTGTTCCAGTCCGTCGCCGACGACGACCGACTCGGCGGCCTTCACGAACTCGGCGGTGAAGTCCTCGACCAGGGACTCGTGGACGAGGAAGCGGCTGGGCGAGGTGCACACCTGTCCGGCGTTGAAGAACTTGGCCTGGGCGGCGCGGCGGGCGGCCTGTCCGGGGTCGGCGTCGGCGCAGACGATGACCGGGGCGTGGCCGCCGAGTTCCATCAGTGAGGGCTTCATGACCTTGCCGGTCTCGGCGGCGAGGAGCTTGCCGACGGGCACCGAGCCGGTGAAGGCGATCATCCGGGTCACCGGGGAGGCGATGAGGTGGGCGGAGACCTCGGCGGGCTCGCCGAAGACGAGGTTGAGCACACCGGCGGGCAGGCCCGCGTCCGCGTAGCACGCCACCAGGGCGGCGGCCGTCGCCGGGGTCTCCTCGGAGGCCTTGATGACGATCGAGCAGCCGGCCGAGAGGGCCGAGGAGATCTTGCGGTTGGGTCCACCGACCGGGAAGTTCCAGGGCACGAAGGCGGCGACGGGGCCGATCGGTTCGCGGCGGACGGTGAGGACCGTGCCGGGCGCGGACGGGACGATACGGCCGTACGCGCGGCGGGCGTCCTCGACGTGCCAGCGCAGGGTGTCGGCGGTCCGCTTGGCCTCGCCCGTCGACTCGGCGAGGGTCTTGCCCTGCTCCAGGGTCATCACGCGGCCGATGGCGGCGGCGCGTTCGGCGATCAGGTCGGCGGCGCGGTCCAGGATCGCGGAGCGCTTGGCGACGGAGGTCGCGCGCCACACCCTGAAGCCGTGCTCGGCGGCTTCGAGTGCGCGGTCGAGGTCGGCGGGGGTGGCGAGGGGGACCTCGCCGATCGTCTCCTCCGTGGCGGGGTTGACGACGGGGGCGGTTTGTCCGGTGCCGCCCTGGCACCACTCGCCCGCTATGTACATGCGGACGGCGGGATAGCCGTGGTCGGTGGTCATGAAGGGGTGCCCTCTCAGGTTCAGGACCAGGGTCAGGACGCGGTGGGGGCTTCCTGGTCGCGGTTGGTGCGCAGGGCCCAGATGTGGTGCGGCGGGGTCGTCTCGTGGACCCGGGTGCCGTACTTCTCGTCGGCCCGGTCCATGTCGGCCGCGTACTCGACGCGGCCGCCGCACGGGGCGTGCAGGAAGCGGAAGACGTTGGAGCCGATGGTGTGCCGGCCGAGCCTGCGGGCCTCCCGCCAGCCGCGCTCGATCATGTGGTTGCCGCCCTCGATCACGTCGTCGAAGCCGGGCACCTCGTAGGCGATGTGGTTGATCCCCGCCCTGTCGGGGCGGTGGCAGAGCAGCATGGTGTGCTGGTCGTCGTCGCCGGGGGCCTGCATGAAGACGCCCATCGGCTCGACCACGTCGGTCGGGCGGAACCCGAGCCGGTCGACGTAGAAGCCGACGGCCGCCTCGCGGCCCTCCTTCTGGATGTTCAGGGCGACATGGCACATCCGCAGCGGGCGGACCCGGGTGATCGGCTCCAGGGCGGTGTTCCAGCGGGTGACGCTGCCGAGGGTGTTGGCCGGGCGGGGCGTGACCGGGGCCGGTGCGGGGCGGGCCAGCGTGAGGCCGACGCCGAAGCCGGTCTCGTCGACGGTGTGGTGGACGCCGTCGGCGCTCTCCCGGACCTCGCGGTCCCGGCCCGCCGCCGCCACCAGCCGCTCCAGCTCCTCGGGCGTGTCGACGCCCCAGACGACCTCGCGCAGCGTCGGCCCGTCCTCGACGGGGGGCGGCAGCGACGGCGACGGCAGGGTGTCGAGGTGGAGGGTCTGGCGGGTACGGGTCTCGAACACCGCGTGCTCGTCGGTCCGTTCCACCATCGACAGCCCGAAGTCGTCGAAGAACCGGACACATACGTCGAGGTCGTCGATGCCGTAGGTGACCGATTCGATTCTCTGGATTCCCATGGATTCCTCGTTTCCGGGTCGCCTCGCGAGCGTAGATTTCTGCTCGCGAGGGGCTCAATGGCCTGAGCTCTACGGAATGCGCAAGCGTTTCTTGCGGCTTGGGCCACTCGGCCGCGGGCCTCGCCTGCGGGCCGCCCGGCCTACGACCGGATCGCGGGAATCGGGTTCTGTGCGAACCACTCGGCGAGGAAGTCCAGGAAGACGCTGATCTTGCGCGGGGTGTCCTGTCCGGGGCCGTAGATCGCGTAGAGCGGGCGGTCGGGTACGGCGAGGTCGGGCAGCAGCACCTGGAGGGCGCCGGAGACGAGGTCGTCGTAGACCGGGCGCTGGGGCAGCAGGGCGATGCCGCGGCCGTGCACCGCCGCCTTCTGCAGGGCGATGTAGGAGTTGGACGAGAACGCGATGTTGCGGATCTTGTGCAGGGTGCTGGCGTGCCCGTGGCCGATACGCCAGACCGGGTCGTTGAGGTGGACCAGGCAGTCGTGGGCGGCCAGGTCGTTCGGGTGGGTGAGCGTCCCGCACCGTTCGATGTACTCCGCGGAGGCGCACAGCACGAACGGCAGTGAGGCGATCTTCTTCAGCCGGACGCTGGAGTCCCTGAGGTCCCGGGTGTGGAAGGCGACGTCGAACCCGCTGTCCAGGAAGTCGTAGGTGCGGTCGGACATCCCGCCGAGTTCGAACCTGACCTGGATCTTCGGATGCGTCGCCGAGAACGCGGCGATGGCGTCCCCGAGGTCGAGGCTGCCTATCCACTTCGGGCAGATGACGCTGAGGGTGCCCTCGGGCCGGTCGTGGAGCTGGGCGATTCCGGCGTCCTCGGCCTCGATCTCGTCGAGAATGCGGGCGGCGAACTCGGCGTACCGCTGGCCCGGCTCGGTGAGGCTCACGGAACGGGCGGTGCGGTTGACCAGGCGTACGCCGATCTGCCGCTCCAGCTCCGCCACGTGCCGGGACACCAGGGAGCCGGACGAGCCCAGTTTCTTGGCGGCCCCGCTGAAACTGCCGACCTGGGCGACGGTCACGAAGCTGTGCATGAGGAGCAAGCGATCCATTTTTCCTCCGAACGCGCGTGCGGCTCGCCCGCGCTGGTCACCCACACAAATCGAATGTCGGCAATCCTGTCAACGCCTCCCGGCTTAAAAGATCGGTCGCGTTTCTCATGGTCAGGCCCCGGATCGGGCTTCCTCCGGGGCGATCCGGCCATAGCCGCGGATGTCCGGGAACGGCGGCTCCTTGTCGGCCTGGAGGTCCACCTGGAAGGTGTTGAGGCACATCCCGAGCATGGTGAAGTTGCCGAGCGCGCCGATCGTGTCGACCAGTCCCTTGGGGCCGAAGTGCGCCAGGGCGCGGGCGAAGGTCTCGTCGGTGACGAAGTGCTCCTCCAGGACCTCCCGGCAGAACTGGTAGAACGCCTGGTCGGCCTCGTCCTCGAAGACCGCCTCGCGCTTCTCGGCGACGGCCTGCACGGCCGCCTCCGGGATGCCGGCCTCGACGGCCTGGTGGACGTGGGCGTTCCAGGAGTACTGGGCGTCCCAGTTGCGGGCGGCCATCAGCAGGGTCAGTTCGCGCAGGTGCTTGGGGAGGCTGCAGTCGAAGCGGGCGAAGGCGCCGAGGGACTCCGCGCGCTCGCACATCTCCGGGCTGTGCAGCCAGACCCGGAACGGGCCGCGCACGGCGCCGCGGCGGCCCGCGATCCGGGCGGCCAGCTCCTGCTGGCGCGGGTCCATGTCGTCTTCGCTGAGAACGGGGAGCCTCATGGGGCCGGTACCTGCCTTCTCTCTCCGGCGGCCGTGGATTGCGAGGTGACGCTACAGCCGCGTCGCGGACGCTCACACCTCCCGGAGCGCAAGGTAAAACTGCACGCCAGGGGGCACCCGTTCGCGCGTGCGCGGCCTACCGTCGGTCGGCGAGTCAGGTACGTCGTACTGGAGAGGAACCCCCCGGATGACCACGATCATCAAGGCCGCGTCCGTGCCCCTGCTGGACCGGGGCGGCGCGGTCGTGACGACACCGCTGATCACCACGCCGTCGGCGGGCGGGGAGAACCTCATCACCAGCGGGATGAGCGTCTACCCGGTGGGCTCCGGGGCGCCGTTGCACTCGCACAACTGCGACGAGCACGTGACCGTCCTGGAGGGCGAGGCGGAGGTGTGGGTGGACGGCGAGGTGACCCGGCTGGAGCGGTTCGACACCACCTACGTCCCGTCCCCCGTCCCCCACCTGTTCCGCAACGTCGGCGACACCCCGCTGCGGCTCCTGTGGGTGTACTCGTCGGGACATGTCACCCGCACCTTCACGGCCACCGGAAAGACGGTCGAGCACCTGTCGGCCGAGGACCAGATGGGCTGAGGCCGGTGTGCCCTGGGACGTCCCAGCCGTTCCAGGGCACGCGGGGACGACATGGTGCCGGTCCGGCACGGAAACGCTCCGACTCGTGATCACGCTTCGTGGTCACGAGCACGACAGCACGGAGGTTTCCATGTCCCGTCGGATCCTGAAGAACGGCCTGCTGGCCACGGTCGCGGTGTTCGCGTTCCTGCCCACGGCCGGGGCCGCCACCGCGAGCGCCGCCACCCCGGTCCCCGCGCCCCAGGGAATCGTGCAGTACTACAACTACACCACCCTGCCGGCGCCGGCGGCCCACCGTCTCCACCACCGCCACTACACCTACCGGACCGTCGGCCGGGTGACCACGCACCGCGTGCGGCTCAACGTGCGCTCCGGCCCGAGCACCCGCTACCGCGTGGTGAGCCACCGCCGCACCCACCACCTCGTCCCGCTGACCTGCAAGACGTACGGCGGCTCGGTGCGCGGCAACCACACCTGGTACCGGCTCCCGCACCACAAGGGCTACGTCTCCGCCCACTACGTCCGGGTCGGCCACGCCGTCCCGTGGTGCTGACGGGCCCCTACCGCCGCACTCGCTGACCGCAGAGGCCTGTTCGGGAACCCGACTTCCCGAACAGGCCTTCGACATGCCCCCCTCGATTCACCGTCTTCACACCTGTTCGCCGGTTGCGGGCCCCGTCCCGATGGGAAGCCATTCCGACAACAGGGGCGAAACGCCCATAGCGTAATGAAGTCGAGGCACGCACCATGCCGCACTCCGAAGGAGCGAGAACCACCCCACCGGACGAGTCGCCGGCGGCGAGCCTGCGCGAGCTGAAGGAGCGTACGGGACTGAGCCTCGCGGCGCTGGCCGCCCGCACCCCGTACAGCAAGTCCGCCTGGCACCGCTATCTCTCCGGCGACAAACGGCCGCCACGCCCGGCGGTGGAGGCCCTGGCCCGGCTCGCGGGCGTGGATCCCGTCGCCGTACTGGCTCTGTGCGAGGCCGCCGAGGAGCCGCCGGCCGTGCAACCGGTCCAGGAGAGGCCGCCGGCGAGGCGGTGGTGGCGGCTGCCGCTGACCGCGCTCGCGCTGCTCGCCGTTGCCGGGGTGACGGCGGCGGCCGTGACCGTCACGGACCGGCGCGGTACGCCGGGTGCGCAGCCGGTGTCGGCGGCGCCGCGCTGTCACGGCCGGTCCTGCCAGGGCGAGTTGCCGGACGCGTCGGCGTGCGACCGGGACGCGCGGACCAAGAGCCGTGTCACCGGCGTCGCCTACGACGTCCGGCTGCGCTGGTCCCCGGCCTGCGGCACCGTCTGGTCCGAGGTGCGGCTGCACGCGCCGCACGCCCGGGAGGTCTCGGTCCGCGCCGGGCAGGACGTGCTCTCGGCGAGCTACCCCGCCGAGGACTCGGTCGGCTACACCAGCCCGATGCTCGCGGTGCCGGCGCCCCGGGGCGTGGAGGCGTGTGCGGAGGTCGGGGGACAGCTGGCGTGCACCGGGCTGGAGGCGGAGCCCGCCGGCGAGCAGTAGGAAGGCGCCGCGCCCGTGGAAGGGGCGCGGCGCCGGACCGGTCCGGGCGGACCGGTCAGTGGGCGGCGACCAGCTTCTCCTGGTCGTTGCTGGCCTGCGGCTGCCGGGCCGAGCGCAGGGCGGCGATGCCGATGAACACCATCGAGGAGACACCGGCGAGCGCGAAGGCGGTGAAGCCCCAGTCGCCGTTGCCCGCGGCGAGCAGCTGGCCGCCGAGCCAGGGGCCGAAGACGGCGCCGAAGCGGCCCATGCCGGAGGTCCAGCCGACGGCGGTGGCGCGGTTGTCCGGGGTGGAGCGGATGGAGACCGTCGCGTAGATCATCGTCTGGGCGCTGTTGAGGAAGACGCCGGTCAGGAAGACGACCAGGGTGGTCACGCCCATCGGCATGTGGACGCTGAGCAGGTAGACGCCGGCGGCGGTGAGGGCGAACCAGATCGCCGCGATGCGCGGGGCGCCGAACCGGTCGGCGGCCCGCCCGGCGACCAGCATGCCCACGATGCCGCCGATGTTGAAGACGACGACGAAGGTCAGGGCGTTGGCGAGTTCGTAGCCCTCGGTGCGCATCAGGGTCGGCAGCCAGGTGGCGACGCCGTAGACCAGCAGCAGGCCGCCGAAGGAGGCCAGCCAGTACAGCAGGGTCTGCAGCCACTCGCCGCCGCGGAACAGGTCGAGCAGCGCGTCCCAGCGGTCGGCGGTCGTCTTCTTGGCGGCGACGGCGGGCAGTTCGACCTCGTAGCGGTCGGCCAGGGCGGTGGCCTCCTCGGTGCGGCCCTTGGCGACCAGGAAGCTCAGCGACTCGGGCAGGAGCTTCAGCAGGACGGGGACGAAGAGCAGCGGGAGCACGCAGACCCAGAAGGCGGAGCGCCAGCCGTACGGGTCGACCAGCCACTTGGCGACGTACGCGGAGAGGATGCCGCCCGCGTGGTGGGCGGTCATCAGCACGCCGATGGTGATCGCGATCCGGCCGCCCCTGGCGTAGTCGGAGACCATGCTGATCGCGGTCGGCAGCAGTCCGCCGAGGCCGATGCCGGCCAGGGTGCGGCCGAGGCCGAAGACCGTGAGGCTGCCGGAGATCGCGCAGATGCCGGAGGCGAGCGAGAAGAGCGTGACGCAGGCGATCATCAGCTGCTTGCGGCCGATCCGGTCCGCGATCGTGCCCGCGGTCAGGGCGCCCACCAGCATGCCGAAGGTGGCGTAGGAGCCGAGGTCGCCGGCCTTGTCCGGGGTGATGCCGAAGGTCTTCGTCTCCAGCAGGTGGGGCAGCACCGAGCCGTAGATGAACATGTCGAGGCCGTCGAAGAGCACGGCCAGCCAGCACAGGCCGATGACCAGCTGGGCCAGTTTGCTGCCGCGAGCGGACAGGGCGGGTGAGGAGGACATCTTTGTTTTCCTCTCGTCCAGGATGCGTTCCCTGGAGGGGAAGCGGTAGAGGGGGTCGACGCGGCTCGTGCTGCTGACCCGTGGTGCGTAGACGCTAAGGATTGGTGAGCAAAAACGTCAACACTTTTGTCAACAATCACAGCAACAATCCGGACACCGCCGGGCCGTCGCCGTGACGGGGGAGAAAAACCCCAGGTGGCAAAGGGGGGTGGGGGGGGCGCCCCGTCACCGGCGCCCCCCCCCCCCCCCCCCCAAACGGCGCCCCCCACCCCCGGCGGCCCCAGCGGTGGGACGGGCGAGCCGAGAAAGTACACCCCCC
>NZ_JBHXMA010000045.1:0-95841 GCF_042721035.1 Streptomyces sp. NPDC058464 | reverse complement strand
CTCCTGTTCGCGCCGGCTCAGACCTTCAGCGTCCTGATCGAGGTCGGGGCATGTCCCGGCTCGGTGGCGATCTCCTCGAACTCGACGACGTCGGAGATGTCGTTGGTGGTCGACATGGAGATGTTGGTGACCCGTTCCAGGATCGCCTCCACGACGACCGGCACCCGGTGCTCGGCGGCCAGCTTCTTGGCCTCCTCGAAGGCGGCGCCCAGCTCCGCCGGGTCCGTCACCCGGATCGCCTTGCAGCCCAGGCCCTCCGCGACCTTGACGTGGTCGACGCCGTAGACGCCCAGCTCGGGCGAGTTGATGTTCTCGAACTCCAGCTTGACCTGGAAGTCGATGTCGAACGCCCGCTGCGCCTGCCGGATCAGGCCCAGGTAGGAGTTGTTGACGAGGACGTGGACGTAGGGGATCTTGTGCTGCGCGCCGACCGCCAGCTCCTCGATCATGAACTGGAAGTCGTAGTCGCCGGAGAGGGCGACGACGGGCGCCTCCGGGTCGGCCTTGGCGACGCCCAGCGCGGCCGGGACCGTCCAGCCGAGGGGGCCCGCCTGTCCGCAGTTGATCCAGTGCCGGGGCCTGAAGACGTGCAGCATCTGGGCGCCGGCGATCTGCGAGAGGCCGATCGTGGAGACGTACCGGGTCTCCGGGCCGAACGCCTTGTTCATCTCCTCGTAGACGCGCTGCGGCTTGATCGGGATGTCGTCGAAGTGCGTACGGCGCTGGAGGGTCGCCTTCCTCTCCTGTGCCGCGGCGGCCCAGGCGGAGCGGTCGGGCAGCCCGCCGGTCGTCTTCAGCTCCAGCGCCACCTCGACGAACAGCTCCAGGGCCGCCCGGGCGTCGGACGCGATGCCGTAGTCGGGGGCGAAGATCCGGCCGATCTGGGTGGGCTCGATGTCGACGTGGACGAAGGTGCGGCCGGCCGTGTAGACGTCCAGTTTTCCGGTGTGGCGGTTGGCCCAGCGGTTGCCGATACCGAGGACGAAGTCGGACTCCAGGAAGGTCGCGTTGCCGTAGCGGTGCGAGGTCTGCAGGCCCACCAGACCGGCGTTCAGCTCGTGGTCGTCGGGGAGGACGCCCCAGCCCATCAGGGTCGGAACGACCGGAGTGCCCGTCAACTCGGCGAATTCGACGAGGAGTTCGGCGGCATCCGCGTTGATGACTCCGCCGCCGGCGACGATCAGCGGGCGCTCGGACGCGTTCAGCATCCCGATCGCCTTCTCGATCTGGGCGCGGGTGGCGGCCGGCTTGTAGACCGGGAGCGGTGCGTAGGTCTCCGGGTCGAACTCGATCTCGGTGAGCTGCACGTCGATCGGCAGGTCGATCAGGACGGGGCCCGGGCGGCCGGAGCGCATCAGGTGGAAGGCCTGCTGGAAGACGCCCGGGACCTGGGCCGCCTCCAGCACGGTGACCGCCATCTTCGTGACCGGCCCGGCGATCGAGGCGATGTCGACGGCCTGGAAGTCCTCCTTGTGGATCACCGCGGTCGGGGCCTGGCCGGTGATGCAGAGGATCGGGATGGAGTCACCGGTGGCCGAGTACAGGCCGGTGATCATGTCGGTGCCGGCCGGGCCGGAGGTGCCGATGCAGACGCCGATGTTCCCGGGGTGCGTACGGGTGTAGCCCTCGGCCATGTGCGAGGCGCCCTCGACATGACGGGCGAGGGTGTGGTGGATGCCGCCGGAGGCCTTGAGCGCCGCGTAGAAGGGGTTGATCGCCGCGCCGGGCACACCGAACGCATCGGTGACTCCCTCGCGCCTGAGGATCTCAACTGCCGCGCGGGCAGCGGTCATACGAGCCATCGAGAACTCCTGCTTTCGGCTGTCGGATGCCTGCTCCCGTCGCGCCCCGCGGTGAGCATCGTCTTCAAATTTCCGCATTACGGAAACTAACTTCTACTATCTGGAATCAATGTAGGTGTGGGGGCGAACGTCGTCAAGGGACGGACAACCCGGCCCCGGCAGGAGCACCATGGGACGGCTGAACCGACGCGACGCCTGAGGTGGGGCCATGTCCGAGAGCGTGCCGGTGCGCTGTCCGGCCTGTCGGCGCGAGCACGTCTACACCGCGCCGTCCTATCCCTGCGCCTGCGGCGCGCCGGTCACCCCGAGCCTCGACGACAGGGCCGGGCCGACGCCGGTGGCGCACCGCGCCTGGGACGCCGACTGGGTGACGGTGTGCTGCGGCTCCTGCGGCCGCCGTGACCAGTGGCCGCAGCCGGAGCTGGGCTGCCCGTGCGGGGCGGTGCTGCGTATCGCGGTCGCCGGCCCGGCGTCCGCGCCCCCGCCGGCCCCCGAGCCGCGGCCCGCCTTCCATCCCGTGACGATCCGCACCGTCCGCGACGCGGTCACCGCGGCCGCGCTCTATCTGCGCTGGCTCGGCTACCGGGACATCCGCCGCGCCGACCAGCGGCCGCCGTCCGGGATCGGGCTCGCCGCCCGGGGGCTCGTGGCCCACGTCGACCCGACCGTGCAGCCGGCCTCGCTGCGGGACGTGGAGTGCCTGTGGCTGACGGCGATGACGGAGGACTCGGGGTGCGTGTACTTCTCCCTTGCGGGGTACGCCGAGGAGGCGCGGGAGCGGGCCGACGCATTGGGGGTGCCCCTGTTTGTCCTGGACTTCACTGGGACACCCCAGCCCGTGAATGGGCACGCCGACCAACTGCACGGTTCAGGTACGTGAGCACCTGCGGGCCGATGGGGCTTGTCGCGCCCACGCGGCGGAGCCGCAGATCAATACAGCCCCGCGCCCCTACGGGGCGCTGACGCTGTACGTCTCCCTCAGTTCGATCTTGCGGACCTTGCCCGACACCGTCATCGGGAAGTCGGTCAGGATCTGGAGTCGGCTCGGCACCTTGTAGTGGGCCAGGCGGCCCTCGCAGAAGGTACGGAGGTCCTCCAGGGTCGGCGGGTCGGCCGGGTCATGCGGGATGACGCAGGCCAGGACCTCCTCGCCGTACCTCTCGTGCGGTACCCCGACCACCTGGACGTCCCGGATCTTGGGGTGGGCGTAGAGGAACTCCTCGATCTCGCGCGGGTAGATGTTCTCGCCGCCCCGGATGATCATGTCCTTGATGCGGCCGACGATCTCGACGTACCCGTCCTCCCGCATCATCGCCAGGTCGCCGGTGTGCATCCAGCGCCCGGGGTCGACGGCCTCCGCGGTCTTCTCGGGCTCGTTCCAGTAGCCGAGCATCACGCTGTAGCCACGGGTGCACAACTCACCCGCCGCGCCTCGGGGTCGAGTGACCCCGGTGGCCGGGTCGACGACCTTGACCTCCAGGTGCGGCAGCACCCGGCCGACCGTGCCGGTGCGGTGTTCCAGGTCGTCCTCGATCCGGGTCTGGAGCGAGACCGGGGACGTCTCCGTCATGCCGTAGCAGATGGAGACCTCCGCCATGTGCATCTCGGCGACCACCCGCTTCATCACCTCGACCGGACAGGGCGAGCCCGCCATGATGCCGGTGCGCAGCGACGACAGGTCGTACGACGCGAAGTCGGCGAGGTTCAGTTCGGCGATGAACATGGTCGGGACGCCGTACAGCGAGGTGCAGCGCTCCTGCTGGACCGCCTCCAGGGTGGCCTTCGGCTCGAAGGACGGGGCCGGGATCACCATGCAGGCGCCGTGCGAGGTGGCGGCCAGATTCCCCATCACCATGCCGAAGCAGTGGTAGAAGGGGACCGGGATGCAGATCCGGTCCTGCTCGGTGTAGGCGATCGACTCACCCACGAAGTACCCGTTGTTGAGGATGTTGTGGTGGGAGAGGGTGGCCCCCTTCGGGAACCCGGTCGTGCCCGAGGTGTACTGGATGTTGATGGGGTCGTCGCAGGACAACTCCGCTGCGCGGGCTGCCAGTTCGCGGGCCCTGTCGGCCGTGCCGCGCGCGGTCAGCGCGTCCCAGCTCGGGTCCCCGATGTACACGGTCTCCCGCAACTCTGGGCACCTGCCCCGCACTTCCTCGACCATCGCCCGGTAGTCGCTGGTCTTGTGCCGGAGCGAGGCGAACAGCAGGGAGATCCCGGCCTGGTTGAGGACGTACTCGACCTCGTGGGTGCGGTAGGCCGGGTTGATGTTGACCATGATCGCGCCGATCCGGGCGGTGGCGTACTGCACCAGGACCCATTCGGCGCAGTTGACCGCCCAGATGCCCACCCGGTCGCCCTTGGCGACCCCGCTCGCGAGCAGCGCGCAGGCCAACCGGTCGACGTCGGCGGCGAATTCGGCGTAGGTCCAGCGTCTGCCGGTCGGTACGTCCACCAGCGCCTCGCGGTCCGGCCAGGCCGCGACCGCGCGGTCCAGGTTGGCCCCGATGGTGTCGCCGAGCAGCGTGGTGCCGCTCGTGCCGTGCGTGTACGACGAACTCACCGGAAGTCCTCCTCGCGGTATTCGTCGGCCGAGCCGGCGGCCGTGGCCTCGCGCAGCTCGATCCGCCGGATCTTCCCGGAGATCGTCTTGGGCAACGGGGCGAACTCCAGTCGCCGGATCCGCTTGTACGGCGCGAGAACCTGCCGGGAGTGCTCGAAGAGCACCTTCGCCGTGTCCGGGCCCGCCTCCCAGCCCGCCGCGAGCACGATGTACGCCTTGGGCACGGCGAGGCGCAGGTCGTCCGGCGCCGGGACGACGGCCGCCTCGGCCACCGCCTCGTGCTCCAGCAGCGCGCTCTCCAGCTCGAACGGGCTGATCTTGTAGTCGGAGGCCTTGAACACGTCGTCCGCGCGCCCGACGTAGGTGATGTAGCCGTCCTCGTCGCGGGAGCCGATGTCGCCGGTGCGGTAGTAGCCGCCGGCCATCGCCTCCGCCGTACGGTCGGCGTCGCCGTGGTAGCCGGTCATCAGACCGACCGGCAGCACCGACAGATCCAGCGCGATCTCGCCCTCCGCCGCGCCGGGAGCGCCGCTGACCGGGTCCAGGAGCTCCACCCGGTACCCGGGGCTGGGACGCCCCATCGACCCCGTCTTCAGCGGCTGGCCGGGGCTGTTGGAGACCTGCACGGCCGTCTCCGTCTGCCCGAACCCGTCCCGGATCGTGACGTGCCACGCCCGCCGGACCTGCTCGATCACCTCCGGGTTGAGCGGCTCGCCCGCCGCCACCACCTCACGCGGCGGCGTCCGCAGCTGCGTCAGGTCGGCCTGGATCAGCATCCGCCACACCGTCGGCGGGGCGCAGAAGGACGTCACGCCGTGCCGGTCCATCTGGGCCATCAGCCGACCCGCGTCGAAGCGGCTGTAGTTGTGGATGAAGACGGTCGCCTCCGCGTTCCAGGGCGCGAAGAGGTTCGACCAGGCGTGCTTCGCCCAGCCCGGCGAGGAGATGTTCAGGTGCACGTCACCGGGTTCGAGGCCGATCCAGTACATGGTGGCCAGGTGCCCGATCGGGTACGAGGTGTGGGTGTGCTCGACCAGCTTGGGGTGGGCGGTGGTGCCCGAGGTGAAGTAGAGCATCAACGGGTCGTCGGCCAGGGTGGGCCCGTCCGGCACGAAGTCGGCGGAGGCGGTGTACGCGTCCTCGTACGGCTCCCAGGTGCCGGCCTCCGCCGGCGGCAGGCCACCGACCGCGATCCGGGTGTACTCACCGGGCACCTCGGCGAACTTGACGGCGTCCTCCGCCCGCACGACCACGTGCCTCACCCGGCCCCGGTCGACCCGGTCCCGCAGGTCCGCCGGGCCGAGCAGCGGGGTCGCCGGGATGACCACGGCGCGCAGCTTCATCGCTGCCAGCGCCGTCTCCCACAGCTCGGCCTGGTTGCCGAGCATGACCAGGATGCGGTCCTCCGGCTGGACGCCTCGCGCGCGCAGGTGGTTGGCGATCCGGTCGGAGCGCTCGGACAGCTCGGCGAAGGACAGCCTCGTCTGCGAGCCGTCCTCCTCGACGATGTGCAGGGCGGTGCGGTCGTTGCCCGCGGCGATGACGTCGAACCAGTCCAGCGCCCAGTTGAAGTGGTCCGGACGCGGCCAGGCGAATCCCTCGTAGGCGGTGGCGTAGTCCGCACGGTGTTCCAGCAGGAAGTCCCGTGCCCTGCGGAAGTCCTCCGTCGCACTCGTCATACGCGTCTCCTTCAGTACCGGACCATTACCGGGCGGCTCTCTGGCATCGTGTAATCCGTGATGCAGGTCTCACTACCCCCGAACGGGGGTGTGGACAGCACAGGACCGGGGTCGAAGGGGCAGGACAGGTGGCAGCAGAGGTCGCGGGGGCGGTGGAGATTCGCGGTGCGCTGTCCAGACTCCGGCGCACCACCGGGCTGCCGATCGCCTTCGGCGGGCTGGTCGAGGCCGGCCGGACACAGGTCCGGATCAGCGAGCTGACCGGCACCAACACGGCGTCGCTGCGCTCGCTCGCGGTCACCTCCGGGAACGGCCTGGGCGGCAAGGCGGTCGCCCTGGCCCGTCCCTGCGCGGTCGTCGACTATTCGGCCTCCCTGCAGATCAGCCACGAGTACGACATCCCGGTGGCGGCCGAGGGTCTCCGCTCGGTGCTCGCGGTGCCGGTGGTGGTACGGCGCCGGGTGCGGGGCGTGCTGTACGGCGCGCTGCGCACCGCCCAGCCGCTGGGCGACCGCACGCTGGGCGCGGCGGTGGCGGCGGCCCGGGACGTGGAGCAGGCGCTGGTCGTCCAGGACGAGGCCAGGGGGCTGCTGGCGGCGGCGCGGCCGGCACCCGCCGTCGTACCGGATCCAGGGGCCGCCTGGGAGCAGGTGCGGGAGGCGCATGCCGCGCTGCGGGCCTTGGCGCCGCGGATCACCGACCCGCGACTGCGCGCCGAACTGCTCGCGGCCTGCGGCCTGTTGACCACCCCGGCGGCGGCGGCCGAAGCGGTGCTGGCGCCCCGGGAGCTGGATGTGCTGACGTGGGTGGCGGCCGGGGCGACCAACGCGGCGGTGGCCGAGCGGCTGGGGCTGCGGCCCGAGACGGTCAAGGGCTACCTGCGCTCGGCGATGCGGAAGCTGGGCGCGCACACCCGGGGGGAGGCGGTGTCGGCGGCTCGTCGGACGGGGTTGTTGCCATAGCGGAGGGGACCCATTCCATTCATGCGGACGCGCTATGAATTTCCATATGCCAAGCCCCTGTTATTTCCCTCACCATGTCGTCCGGCCGGATTTCAGGGTTCATTGCCTAGAATTTGGTTTGGACACGACACACGAGGGGAGCGGTGACCGTGCGACGGGACTTCCAGGAGCCTGCCAGAATCCGCCCCGACCTGGTCATCGGCCGGGCGGAGCTGGTCGCGGCCGCCAGGGAGCAGCTCGCCTCGGGCGGCAGCGTCCTCCTGCACGGGCCCGCCGGAATAGGTAAATCGACCGTCCTGCGGGCGCTGGACGCGGAATACGCCGGCACCGCCCGCACCGTGTTGCGCTGCTCGGCGACCGAGTCCGAATCCCACCTTCCCTTCCTCGCCCTCGCCGACCTCTTCGGCCTGGTCCTCGACGACGTCTCCCCCCATCTGCCCGGCGCCCAGCGCACCGCCCTGGAGTCGGCGCTCACCGGCCGCGGCGAGTCCACCCTCCAGCGCGACGGCCTGGCCCTGCGCCTCGCGGTGCTGTCCGCGCTGCGCGTGCTGGCCGCCGAGGGGCCCGTCCTGATCGTCGCCGACGACCTCCAGTGGCTGGATCCTGCCAGCGCCGAACTCCTCGGCTTCGCCGCCCGGCGGCTCGGCGGCACCCCGGTCCAACTGCTCTGCGCGGTCCGCACGGAGGGCCAGGAGTACGACCGCCACCTACGCGCGTCGCCCCCGGACACCGTCGCCGTCCGCCTCGGCCCGCTCACCCGCGGGCAGGTCTCCGAACTCCTCGACCACCGCGGCCACACCGGGCTGACCCGTTCCACGGTCCGGGAGATCCACCGCACCAGCGGCGGGAACCCGCTGTTCGCCCTCGAGCTCGGCCGCGCCCTCGCCGAGAACCCGACCCCGCCCCGCCCGGGCGAGCCGCTGCCGGTGCCGACCTCGCTGCGCGCCCTCGTGCTCAGCCGCCTCGACATGCTCTCCGTCGAGGCCCGCCGCACCCTGCTGGTGGCCAGCGCCGGCGCCCGACCCACCCAGGCCCTGCTGCGCGCGGCCGGCCGGGAGAACGCCGAGGCCGAGTGCGCCCAGGCGGCCGAACTGGGGCTGCTGGCGACCGAGCCGGAGGGTCCCGCCGTACGCTTCGCGCACCCCCTCATCTCCGCCGCGCTGTACGCGGAGGCGCCCGCGCAGGAGCGCCGGGCCGCGCACGCGGCACTGTCCACGGCCGCCTCCGACCCGATCGAGCGGGCCCGGCACCTGGCCCTGGCCACCACCGGCACCGACCCGGAGGTCGCCGACCGGCTCGCCGAGGCCGCGACCGAGGCCCGGGACCGGGGCGCGCCCTCGGTGGCCGCGCAGATCGGCCTGCTCGCCGCCCGGCACACCCCCGGCGACCACACCCCCTCCCCGGACGAGCGACGGCTCCAGGCGGCGGAGGACGCGACCGGCGCGGGCGAGATCGACCTCGCCCAGGACATCGCCCGCGAGGTGCTCACCCACGCCACCCGTCCGGCGGACCGGGTGCGGGCCTGGATCCTGGTGATCGACTCCGCCGGCCACACCATGACCGAGGTCGACGCGGCCTTCCCGCACGCCCTCGCCGACGCGGGCGACGACCCGCGGCTGCTCGGCAAGGTCCACTACCAGCTGGCCTGGCGGGCCCTGATCGTGGGCGGCGACTTCACCGAGGCCCGGCAGGCGGCGGCGCACTCCGCCGACCTCGCGGCCGAGGGCGGCGACCGGCGCACCGAACTCCTCGCGCTGTCACTGCAGGCCCAGGTCGAGACCCTGATGGGCCATCCGGCGGCACCCGCCACCATCAAGCGCGCCCTGAAGGAGCCGCAGGACCCGACCGTGGCCTGCCATCACAACGGGGCCGGCAGCGCCAGGTTCCGCTGGCTGGTGATGGGCGACCAGCTGGCCGAGGCACGCGCGACCGTGACCGCGCTGCTGCGCGAGGTGCGCCGGCGCGGACAGGTGGAGAGCGAGGTGCACTTCCTGCGCGGGCTCGCCGAGACCGAGCTGCGCTCCGGGCACTGCGGCCGGGCGCTGGACCTGGCCCGGGAGGGCCTGCACCTCGCTCACGACTGCGGGATCGGCGAGACCGCCTCCGCGATGCTCACCTCGCTGGCCGAGGCGTCGGGCGGCGACGTGGACCGGGGCCTGGCGCTGGCCCGGGAGGCGGTCGAGCACGCCGAGCAGGACGGCGACACGATGTACCTGTCCCGGGCCCTGGGCGCACTCGGATACGCCCAGTTGGTGGCCGGCGACCCGGCGGGCACCGTCCGCTCGCTGCGCCGGGTGCGGGAGCTGGAGCAGAGCCTCGGCATCACCGACCCGGCACGGGGCCGCTGGCAGGGGGACCTGGCCGAGGCACTCGTCCGGGTGGGTGAACCGGCCGAGGCGCAGGACGTCATCGACGTCACCCGGGAACACGCGCTGCGGCTCGGCCGGGAGAGCGTTCTCGCCGTACTCGACCGGGCGGAGGCCCTGGTCCGCGCGGCGCACGGGGAACACGACGCGGCCGTCGCCCAGCTGACCTCGGCTCAGGACCGGTTCGCCAAACTGGGCTGCGGCCTGGAGGAGGCCCGGGCCGCGTTCGCGCTGGCCTCGCTGCGCGACCGGCGCTCCCCGACGGCGTTCGACGAGGCCACCCGGCTGTTCCGGCGGTGCCGGGCGCTGCCGTGGCTGCGCCAGGTGGACGAGGCCGTCTCGGCACCGGAGCCCCCGGTGGAGACGCCGGCCGAACCGGCCGTCCTGGACGGGCTGGCCGCGATGGAGCGTCAGGTGGCCGCGCTGGTCATGGAGGGCGCCACCAACCGGGAGATCGCCGCCCGGCTGTTCATCAGCGTCAAGACGGTCGAGGCGACACTGACCCGGGTCTACCGCAAGCTGGGCATCCGATCGCGCGTGGACATAGTCCGTTTGGCCGCAGGGCGGCGCGCGAAGTGAGAGCGCTCCCGGTTAACTGAGGCGGACCGAGGGTTTTCCCTCCCCCATCCCCCTAGGGGGTTCCCTCATTGGGAGGGTGGGGTTCCGGGTCCTAGCTTATGGATGTGCCGCTCGCCCGGGCATACGGGGGTCGGTCCCGCGACCCCCGTGCTGCACCCCCCACACCCGCGCGACCCCCACCGGCAACCCCCACTGAGGAGACTCATGTTCGGGCACCACCGCGCAAGAAAGACCGCCGCAGTCCTGGTGGCCGCCGCCGCAGCCGCGGCGACCGCGCTGATCGCGTCCCCCACCGCGTCAGCCGCCCCCCAGCCGATCGTCGGCGGCACCACGACCACCACGACCGCGTACCCGTTCATGATGCAGATCACGGACGCGTCCGGCAGCCAGTTCTGCGGCGGCACCCTGGTGTCGGCCACCAAGGTGGTGACCGCCGCGCACTGTATGGAGGGCGAGTCCACCAGCAGCGTCCGCGTGGTCGGCGGCCGCACGAACCTGAACGGCACCAACGGCACGGTGAGCCGGGTCAGCAAGATCTGGATCAACCCGGACTACACGGACGCCACCAACGGCGACGACGTCTCCGTCCTGACGCTGTCGACGGCGATGTCGTACACCCCGGCGTCGTACGTGACGTCCTCCCAGACGAGCGTGTACGCGGCCGGCACCACGGCCCGCATCCTCGGCTGGGGCACCACCTCGGAGAACGGCAGCTCCTCCAACACGCTGCGGACCGCGACCGTCCCGATCGTGTCCGACACCAGCTGCAAGAGCTCCTACGGTTCGGACTTCGTCCAGACCGACATGGTTTGCGCCGGATACACGTCCGGTGGCGTAGACACCTGCCAGGGCGACAGCGGCGGTCCCCTGCTCATCGGGGGCGTCCTGGCAGGGATCACTTCCTGGGGAGAGGGGTGCGCGGAGGCCGGTTACCCGGGTGTCTACACCCGGCTGACCACCTTCTCGAACCTGGTGACCACGCAGGTCAACTCGTAACCAGAAGAACTCCTGAGCATCCCTCAGGTGAGTGACCAGGGGGCGTTGCGGGCTACCACGAGCAGCCCGCAGCGCCCCCTATCCATGCCCGCTGGCTGCCCGCTGCCTGCCGGCTGTTTGTCGGCTACTTGTCGGCTACTTGTCGGCGGCGAGCTTCCCGGCCGCGCCCCAGCTGTCGGCCGGGACCTCGTGGATCCAGACCTGTACGGTCTCGGCGGGGATCCTGTACGCGTCGACGAACGCGTCGGTGACCCGCTTGACGAGGTCCCGCTTGAGTTCGGGGTCGCGGGGTCCCTGCTGGATGGTGACGATCGGCATCGCTGCACTCCTTCGAGTGGGTGTCCCGTTCGGGGTCCTGTTCCGGGCCCGTTCGGGGTCCTGTTCGGTGGGTCCAGTCCATCGCGCCGGACGTCCGCGACCAAGAAGCAGATCCCGACCGCAGCGATCAGCTTTCGTGATCGTCGCAGGCCAGGATCAGCGTGGCCAGGTGCGGGGAGGGTGCGACGGCGGGCACGGCGAGGCCCGTCGGCAGGGTCAGCCCCGGAGCGCGGAACGGTACGAAGGCCACCCGGGGGCTGTGCAGCACGCGCGCGTGGGACGCGTACACGACCGTCCAGAGCGGGCGGGTGCCGATGCTGGCGAGGGTGTCCTGGAGGGAGCCGGGCGACGGTCCGGGCAGCGGCTCGAAGCCGGCGTCGCGGCAGGCGCCGACGACCAGGTCGACGAGGGCGGGGTTGGTGCGGCGCTCGGTGAGCGCGAGGGGCAGGCCGGCCAGCTCGTCGACGCCGATCTCGGTGCGGCCGGCGAGGGGGTGGCCGGCGGGGAGGGCGGCCACCAGGGGGTCGGCCCACAGCGGATGGACCCGCACGCCGGGCACGGGCTCGACGGCCCGGACGAAGGCGGCGTCCAGGCCGCCGCCCGCGACCCGGGCCAGCCTTTCGGCGGCCGGCAGCGAGAAGAGCTCGACGGGCACGTCCGGCGCCCGGCGCGCGAACGCGGCCAGTACGCGGTCCAAGTGCACGCCGAGCCCCGTACTGGTGCCGATCCGCAGCCCGGCCGGCGGGGCGACCGCGGCCCGGGCCCGCTCGGCCGCCGCCAGCACCGCCCGTGCCTCGGGCAGCAGCCGCTCCCCCGCGCCGGTGAGCCGGACCCGGCGCGGCGAGCGGTCGAACAGCTCGGCACCCAGCTCCCGTTCGAGGCGCTGTATCTGCTGGCTGACCGCCGACTGCACGATGTGCAGCCGGTCGGCGGCCCGCCCGAAGTGCAGCTCCTCGGCGACGGCCACGAAGTAGCTGAGCTGCCGCAGTTCCATGGCCCCGACTCTAGAGCCCGGTCCGAACAGGCTGTTTCAATGGGCTCCGTACGGGTGTCGCGGGAGGGGTGGTGCAGGTGCTGCACATGGTGTCGACGGACCGGGTCCTGGCGTTCGCCGCGATGTCACTGCTGGTCATCGCGACCCCGGGGCCGAGCGTGCTGTTCGTGATCGGCCGGGCGCTCGCCCACGGCCGCCGCACCGCCGTGGCCACCGCGGTCGGCAACGTCTTCGGCTCGTATCTCCTGGTGGTGGCGGTGGCGGTCGGCATCGGCTCGCTGGTGGAGCGGTCGGTGACGGTGTACCTGACGGTCAAGCTGCTGGGCGCGGCCTACCTGGTGTACCTGGGCGTCCAGGCCTTCCGGCACCGCAAGGAGCTGACGGCCACCGCGGTCCGGCGAGCCCCGGCGGGCGAACCGCGCGGCGATCTGCGCACCGTGCTTGACGGCGCGCTGGTGGGTGCCACCAACCCCAAGGGCGTGGTCTTCTTCGCCGCCGTCCTCCCCCAGTTCGTCGACCACTCGGCGGGCCGTCTCCCCGTTCAGATGCTGCTGCTCGGCCTGGTCCCGATCTCCATCGGCCTGGTCACGGACACGCTGTGGGGCCTGACGGCGTCAGCGGCCCGCACCTGGTTCGCCCGGTCCGACCGTCGCCTGTCCCTGATCGGCGGCGCGGGCGGTGTCACGATGATCGGGCTGGGCGTGACGGTGGCGGTGACGGGCCGGGCGGACTGAACGCTCACCGGCCGATTCGGGGCAGCACGGTTCCGAAACGGATGTCGTAGGACGCACCCGGGTGCAGGGTGGCCAGCATCCGTTCACCTTCCGCCAGGATCGCGTCCCGCTCCGCCGCGAGGCTCCTTTCCCTCTCCTCCTCCCCCTGCCCGAAGGTCTCGATGACCAGGGCGTCCTCCGTCAGCTTCCACACACCGGCGAGGAAACCGTCGACGAGCAGGGTGCGGTACGCCTGGTTGCCCTGCCAGGCGCGGCCCCGCAGCTCGGGCGGGACGACGCGGGTGCGGTCGGCGTGGGAGAGGAGAAGGTTGTCGAACTCGGGGAGGAAGCGGGGCGGGGCCGGGGTCGCGGGGTCGGGGCGGGGCGCGTCGGGCAGGTCGAAGAGCTCGACGCCGCCCTCGTCCCGGAAGGTGAGGAGGCGGGGCCGCAGCCGCTCGAAGGCGTCGCGGAGCCGGGTCAGTCCGGCCCAGGTCTGCATGTCCTTGACGGAGGCCGGACCGAAGGCGGCGAGGTATCGCAGGACCGTGGCGTCCGTGGCATCCGTGGCATCCGTGGCATCCGAGGCTCCCGTGGCGTCGAGGGCCGACGCCGACTCGACGGGGCGGCCGAGCCAGTGCTCGGCGGTGGTGAGGGCGACCTGCCCGGACCGCCCCCACAGTCCGCGCGGGGTGACCTGGACGAGGGGCAGGGTGCAGCGGGCGGCGACGGCGAGGGACTGCGGGTCGGCGTCGGGCCACTCGGCGCGCAGTGCCTCGCGCAGCCCGGCCATGGTGCGCGGCTCGGCCTCGACCAGGTCCCGGGCGAGCGCGGCGAGCCGGTCGAGGTCGACCCCGGCCAGGCCCTTGCGGAAGGCGGTCAGCTCCCGGGTCCGGGCGGGCTGGACGAGCGGGCGCAGGGTGAGCGCGTCGGCGGCGGTATGGGTGTGGATGGTGGAGCGCAGGGTGACGATCCGGACCACGTCCCGATCGGCCATCAGCCCGGAGAGCTGCTCGGGAGCGAAGCCGTCGAGGCGGGCGGCGAGGGCGTAGTAAGGAGGCTTGACGTTCTGCGCCTGGAGGCCGACGAGGTGGGCCACGGCCTCCTTCGCCGACCGGGACGAGCGGCGCAGCAGGAGCTGACGGTCGAGGGTGGCACGGTTGAGGGCGCGGGTGCCGAGGACCGGGGCGGGCGGCTGCTTCGTCATGCCGGGCACGCTAGCGCCGAATGAGGACAGCTTCTGTCCGCATCTCTCACCGAATCCCGTCCTCGATTCCCTCCGCCGGGCTCGTATGCCCCGTATATCCTGCTCCGAGACTCACCGATCACGCGTAATCACCTGGCCCACGCGGATCACACCGATTACATAGATCACGCAGATCACGCAGATCATGCAGATCACGCCGATGCAGGATCCACCGAGAGGCGGCCGCGATGTCCGAGCGACGCCCCAGCCCGGCCGCGAAGAACTCCGGCAACGGCAGGAACGGCCGCGGCGGCAGAAGGTCCGTCTGGCGCCGCGCCCTGCCGGCGGAGCATGACGACACGGCCGCGCTGCCGGAGCCCGGATCCGCGGCGGGCGGGGAGTCCGCCGAGCCGCCCAGCATCGTGGAGGCGGCGCTGTACCAGGACGGGGTGCGCGTCTCGACGCCGACGACGCTCGCCGAGACCTACCGCGAACTGCGCGGCACGCCGTCGGGCATGGCATGGATCGGCCTGGCCCGCCCCACCTCGGACGAACTCCTCTCCCTGGCCGCCGAGTTCGACCTGCACCCACTCGCGGTCGAGGACGCGATGGAGGCCCACCAGCGCCCGAAGCTGGAGCGATACGGCGACACGCTCTTCGTCGTCCTGAGCGCCGCCCGCTACCTGGACACACCGGAGGAGGTCGACTTCGCCGAGCTGCACGTGTTCGTCGGCCCCGACTTCGTGATCACGGTGCGGCACGGCGCGGCCCCGGACCTCTCGGCGGTCCGCCGCCGCATGGAGGACTCCCCCGACCTCCTGAAGCTCGGCCCGGAGGCGGTCCTCTACGCGATACTCGACGCGGTGGTCGACGGCTACGCCCCGGTCGTGGAGGGCGTCCAGAACGACATCGACGAGATCGAGACGGAGGTCTTCCGCGGCGACCCGTCGGTGTCCCGCCGTATCTACGAACTCTCCCGCGAGATGGTCGAGTTCCAGCGCGCCACGCGCCCCCTCGTCGGCATGCTGCACGGCCTGATGGCCGGCTTCACCAAGTACGAGACCGACGAGGAACTCCAGCGCTACCTCCGGGACGTCGCCGACCACGTCACCCACATCAGCGAACGCGTCGACGGCTTCCGCCAGGCCCTCACGGAGATCCTCACGGTCAACGCGACCCTGGTCACCCAGCAACAGAACGCGGAGATGCGGGCGTTGGCGGAGGCGGGCTTCGAACAGAACGAGGAGATCAAAAAGATCTCCTCCTGGGCGGCCATCCTCTTCGCGCCGACCCTGGTCGGCACGATCTACGGCATGAACTTCCGGGAGATGCCGGAGCTGCACTGGGTGTGGGGATATCCCTTCGCCATCGTCCTGATGGCGGTCGTGTGCACCAGTCTGTACTTCATCTTCAAGCGGAAGGACTGGCTCTGAGCAACCGGCTGCTGAGGACCGACGCCGGGGCCGCGAGAGAGCCGAGGTGGTCGCCAGAAGGGCCGCCCAAGGCCGCTGGGGAGAATCCGGGGAGAACGAGATGTACTCCATGTCGGCCGGTTCTCCCCGCCACGGGCCAACGGTCCTGCCGAAACTTGGGGCATCAACATCAAAGGCAGACGCCGAGCATCACGGAGGGCAACCGCACTTCGGGACCGGAACGCCGAAGACAGAGCGGGAACTTCTTCCTCTCGGTCGTCCTCCGGACCGCCCCAGGGGAGCTCCACCTCGATGGCGGGGAACTCAAGGAGACACTCCGCCAAGACCGAGGCGGCTGAGGGAGACACGTCGAGATCGCGCGTCGGCCTGCGCCGTCAGGGCGGTGAACACCGTCTGCCAGATGCCGTCGATCGCCCACGCCCGCAGCCGGTTGTCCACGCCCTTCCACGAACCGTACGTCTCAGGCAGGTCCTCCCCCGGCGAGCCGGGGACACCTGCACCCGGCTCGCGGCCTCCTTCGGCAAGGGTGTGGCCACGGTCCACCGCTGCATCCGCGAGGCCGTGGGCCTCCTGGCCACGCTGGTTCCCACACTTCAACAGGACCTCGATCACGCGGCATCCGAGGCGTTCGTAATCCTGGACGACACCCGGCTGCCCAGTGACCGGATCGCCACCGACCGGCCCTTCCACTCGGGCAGGCACCGCAAGCACGGCATGCATGTCCAAGCCCTCGCCGACCCGTTCGGCCGCCTGTTGCGGGCCTACGCCGAACTGCCCGGAACCGGGAACGACATCAAGGCGGCCTGCACTCACCGCATCATCGACGCCTTGGCCGAGGCCGGCCTGACCTGCGAGAGCAACTGGCATACAGGGAGCAAAAGTTCACCAAACACCTCCAGTGGATCCCGGACACCGGACGTCGTGCTCGCAGGCCTCGTGGTCCCCCGGTAGGGTTCTGCCCAGACGTTGATGATCAGTATTGGCACGACGACATACCGTCACGTCTTCTCGGTGGTCGGCGTTCTGGGCTGGCTGTGGGGGCGTGTGATGACCTTCGGTGAGAAGTTGCGGGATCTGCGCCGGGCTTCAGGGCTGACACAGGAGGAGCTCGCCCAGGCCGCCGGGCTGACGGCCAGGTCGATCAGGGATCTGGAGCGGGGCCGCCGGCAGCGGCCGCAGCGCCGCACGCTGGAGCTGCTGGTGACGGCGTTGGGACTGACCGACGCCGACGCGCTGCTTGCCGCGGACCGTTCCGGTCGGCAGGGCGGTCCTCCGGCCGATGACAGCGCCACCGAATCAGGTCTGCTCGATCGTCGCCGTCAGCTGGCGGTACTTGACCGCGTGGCCGGTGAGGCGCGGGCCGGCCGGGGTGCGGTGGTGCTGGTGCGGGCGGGCGCGGGGATGGGGAAGACCTCCCTGGTGAACGCCTGGGCGGAGGCCGAGCAGCCGCGGGGGATCAGGGTGGTGCGGGGCAGCGGGGCGGAGCTGGAGCAGGACTTCGCCTTCTCGGTACTGCGGCAGTTGGCCGAGCCGCTGCTGGCCCGGGCCGGTCGGGCCGGGCGGGAGCGGCTGCTCTCGGGTCCGGCGGAGCCGGCATCGCACGCCCTGCGGGTGGCTGGACTCGGTGACGCCGGAGGCCTGTCGGCGGAGGCGTCTCAGGGCCTGCTGCACAGCCTGTACTGGCTGATGGTGCATGTCACGGACGACGGGCCGGTCGCTCTGGTGGTCGATGACGCGCACTGGGCCGACGGCCCGTCCCTACGGTGGCTGGAGTACCTGGCGCGGCGTCTGCGTGGTCTGCCGTTGCTGCTGGTGCTGACGGCACGGCCGGACAGCGGAACCGGGGCAGAGCCGCTGCTGGAGCGGATCGCCGCCCAGCCGCACTGCGTGCGGGTCGGGTTGCCGGCGCTGGGCGTCGACAGCGTGGCGGGGCTGGTGCGGGCGAGTCTGGGGCAGGACGCCGAACCACGGTTCGTCGCCGCCTGCGCCGAGGCGACCCAGGGCAACCCCCTGCTGCTGCGCGAGTTGCTCCGCACCCTTGCCGGCAAGGGTGTCAGGCCCGTCGGCGACCAGACGCATCTGGTCGAGGAGTTCCGCGGCCGGATCCTGGCGGACACCGTGGTCAAGCGGCTGACGGGCCAGCCGGAGCCGACCCGGCGTCTGGCCGAGGCCCTGGTGGTGCTGGGGGACGGAACTGACTGGCATCTGGCGGCCGAACTGTCGGAGTTGGGCGAGGCGCAGGCCCGTGAGCACGGGCGCCGGCTGCGGCGGATCGGTGTGCTGGCACCCGGTGAGCCGGTGCGGTTCGATCATCCCCTGGTCCGTGCCGCGATCGCCGAGTCCGTCGTCGGACCGGTGGAGCTGGCCGCCGGACACGCGCGGGCGGCCGAACTGCTGCGGCGCGAGGGGGCGGCCGGCGACCTGGTCGCAGCCCACCTGCTGCTGGCCGAACCGAGCGGTGAGCCCTGGCGGGTCGAGGCCCTGCGGCAGGCGGCGCGGGCCACGCGTGGCCGAGGCGCCCCGGAGGTCACCGCGGGCTATCTGCGCCGGGCGCTGCGGGAGCCGATGTCCGGCAAGGAACGCGGTCCGCTGCTGCTGGAGTTGGGCAGCGACGAGTTGCAGCTCGATGTCGGCGCCGCGCGGCATCATCTGACGCAGGCATCCGCGGTGTTGACGGACCCGTACTCCCGCGCCCATGCGGCCTATCTGCTCGCCAACGCGCTGTTCCTCGGGCATGAGCACGCGGACGCCGTCGAGGTGCTCGCCCGCGCGGTGGAGGACCTGCGGCAGGCCGACGACGGCACCGGGGCGGCCCGTGAGGTGTCATGGTTTCTGCAGGCCCAGCTGCTCCTGATCGGCTATGATCAGCTGTCCACTCTCCCCGCGGCCCGGAAACTCGCCGACCGGCTGTGGGGTCACAAGCTGGCCGGTGACACCCCGGGGGAATGCGCGGTCCTGGCCGCGCTGGCCGCCTCGGCCGTCGCCGGGGATGCCGGCGCCGAGGTCGCCAACAGCCTTCTGGACCGGGCTCTGCGCGGCGGGTTGGCGGCCATGGACCAGTCGCAGATGCTCGTGAGTCTGGCCGGGACGGTCTTCCTGACCACGGACCGTCTCGACGACGCGGCCGCGCGGTTCGCGCAGATCGCCGACATCGGTGCGCGGTGGGGCGTGTTCCTCATGGTGTCGACGGCGCTGATCTGGCAGCTCAGGGTCCACGCGCGCCGCGGCCGACAGCTGGCACTCACGGCGGACTTCGGACATCCCGCCGTCACGGACGACGAGGGTCTGGAGCCGCGGGCACGGCTGGCGCTGATGGCCCAGGTGGGCGAATCGCTGATCGAGCGGGGCGACCTGGCCTCGGCCGCACGGCTGCTGGTGCCGGACGCCGACACCGACCGGGGCGGCTGGGTGTGGCAGGGACCGATGCTCCTCGCCCGCAGCCGCGTGTACGCCGCGCGGGGCAACCGGGCCGCCGCCCTCACGGTCCTGCTGGAGTACGGTGCGCAGGAGAAGCGGACGCGGGTCACGAACCTCACCGGGGCGCCCTGGCGGTCGCAGGCGGCGCTGCTGCACCTGGCGCTCGGACAGCGCACCGACGCACTTCAACTGGCCACCGAGGAACTGGAGCTGGCCCACCGCTGGGGCACCGAGCGAGTGATCGGCCTGGCGTCGCGTTGCCTGGGTGTCGTCACGGGCGGCGCCGAGGGGGAGGCCCTCCTCCGCGAGGCCGTCGCCGTGCTGGAGCGGTCTCCGGCCCGCCTCGAACTGGCCCGGACCCGGTACGAGCTGGGCGTCGCACTGTCGCGCAGAGGAGAGACCCACCAGAGCGGCCAGGTTCTCACCCAGGCGCTGGACCTCGCCGATGCCTGCGGCAGTGTCCTCCTGGCGAGCCGGGTCCGCCGGGCGCTGACCGAACTGGGGGTGCGCCCGAGAGCCGCGCCGGCAGTCGCCCCGAGTCTGTCGCTGACCGAGCACCGGGTACTGGAGCTGGTAGGCGCCGACTACAGCGACCGTCAGGTCGCCCAGGCACTGCTGCTGACTCCGCAGGACGTGACCGGCCTGGTGGAGCGAGTGGGCCGCACGCTGGGGGTGACCAACCGGTCGGAACTGGTACGCCTGGCGGGAGCCGGCCACGCCCGGTAGGTACCGCGGGGCTCGAGAGCGGGCTTCCCGCCACACCCCAGTCGGCTTACCCAGGACCTGGATGTCACGGTCGCCGGGGAGCCTGGAACCGGACGTCGCCGGAGGTGTGCGCTTCTGGCTCACGCTCCCGATTACCTCAAGGGCCCTCTGGGGGCTCGTGGTAGGCCCAAAAAGCCGCTTGTTGTCGATCTTGTGGTTCGGCCCGATGGCGTCCGTCGCCCATTCGGCCGAAGGCCGTTGGTGGTGATGCCGACTGTCATGTGGGCCTGGGGTGGGACTGTGAGCCGCGCCTGTCAGCTGCGAGACGGCGTGGTCGCTCGTGTACCGAGTGACCGACACGAGTGAGCGGGACCAGATCAACCGTGACGACGCCGACCATCCACACCCGGGACAGAGCAGGTGAGATCGTCGGTGCCCAGGCCGGCTGCGCCGAGCCGGCATCCGGCGCACCAGGCCTCCTTTCTCGCCCGGTGCCTCGGACTGCTGGACGTGCGTTCAACCTGAGTGATGTGGCAGCGGAACTCCCGTGACGGTGAGCGAGCCGTTCAGTGCCAGATCTTGGGAGAAGACATGGGTCCACGCGACCTTCAGGCTCCGCGCCGATGTCGGTACGGTCTGATCCAGCGTCAGCGTGTCGGAGACGGTGCCGCCGGCCGGCACGGTGATCGGTGCGAGCGGGTGTGCCGTGTAGGAGTTGCCTTGACCATCGGTCGCGGTGAAGTTGGAAAAAATCGGCAGGGTCACCGATGCGGCGGCGCCGTCGTGCGCGCTGACCGTCAGACTGACGTTCCCGCCCGCGTTGACGACCTTGACGACGGTCATGGTCAGGGCGCCGTCGGCGGCGGACCACGCGCCGGTGGCCGTCGCGGCGGGGAGCGGTGTGGGGGACGTCGTCCGGCTTCCGGTCCCGGAACCGGCCGACTGGCCGAGCCCCTGGGCGATGGACGGTGGTGTAAGCGACTGGTCGTCGCTCTGCAACTCCCCGGCGATGCGCCCGCCCACGGAGGCGAAGCCGATCAGGAAGATGTTCAGGAAGACCAGGCCCGCCAGCATGGGCACGGTGCCCTGCTTGGCGCCGCGTTGGTCCACCACGCAGCGCATCGGGTTCCCCGCGCTGTAGCGGATGTTGACCGGATCGCCGGGGATCAGGAGTTTGTCGACCGCGCTGCGCATCGGTGAGGCGGTGATCAGCTCACCGGTCTGCGTGGTGAAGCGCACCACCGGGCGAATCGTGGTGGAGGAGGAGCTCAACTGCGTGGCCGTGTCGACGTGATGGGTCACCGTGATGTTGATCCGCACGACCTCGCCGGTCGTGGGCACGCCGCTCTTCAGCAGCTGACTCCGGCGTGCCCACCACAGGAAGGCGCCGATATCGACGGCCAGCAGGCCGGCTAGCGGCAATAGCACGAATATCAACCACATAACTGCCCCTCAACGTCAATCCCTCGAATCGTCAGGAGTCTTACCCTGCGCCGAATCCCGGCGTCAACTTCGGTCCTTCAGCCGTGGTCACCCTTTGGTGTGCGCGTTCCGACCGAAATATGCGCAAGGATCCCGCGGTCTGATCGCGGTCGGTGGCGCGTGACCAGGAGCATGGGGCCCGCGCTCTTGGTTTGTTCCGTAAAACTTCCGGTATTCCGTCCGGTTCTTCTTCCTGGTGTCCCGCAATGACGAGGCGATGACTACGGTCTCCCCGGCCGGATTCTGCTGCACGGCCGAATTGAGTAGCAGAGTCGACGCCGGAGCCAAAACTCCCGCACACCCCCTGCCGTCAACACCGTTGGATCCAGCCCGGATTGCCAGGTGGGCCACGAACCGCTGCCAAAGCCATGGGCCAGCGGCGCAGTCCAACAGCAGCTCATCATGCGGAACTTGACAGGGAACGGACCATGTCGGATGACACGGCCCACGCCATCCACGAGTCGCAGACCCTGTGCATCGAACGCGTCCACGAAGCCCCCGCCATCGAGACCGCCTGGACCGTAGCCGCCTACGAGACACCCGTCTCCGACCGCATGTGGGTCCTCACCGCGACCGGCTCCACCCCCGCCCCGGTGCTGCAGGATCTGCTCACCCACCTCG
Organism: Streptomyces sp. NPDC058464; assembly: GCF_042721035.1. Taxonomy (NCBI): domain Bacteria; kingdom Bacillati; phylum Actinomycetota; class Actinomycetes; order Kitasatosporales; family Streptomycetaceae; genus Streptomyces; species Streptomyces sp. NPDC058464. The sequence goes on along the minus strand of NZ_JBHXMA010000045.1, from coordinate 74,028 downwards.
CCGACGGCTACGGCTGGGACACCGCCATCGGCGCCCCGGTGGACGAGAAGAAGGTCACCACAGTCACCCGGCCGCTCTCCGACGCCGGATGGAAGCACACCGTGGACGGGCGATGGCTCCGCCGGACGTCCCCCGACGAGGACGCCTGCGTCCAGTTCGACGCTTTCACCGCACAGCACCCGAATCAGAACCTGGCCACCGGGACCGTCTGGGCCGGACCCGGTCCGGACCGGCCCACCTGGGTCATCACCGCGTCCCCGCACACCCCGCGTTGGCTGCCGACCGATCTCTGCGAATCCCTCGCCCACGAGTCCGGCACGCGCCAGGCCCAGCCGGGCCGCGAGCACAAGACCCGCCTCGCCGCCAGTTCGCCGGCAGCTCCGGCGGTCACGGCCGGCCGCCCCGGCAGCCGTTCACGCTGATCATCGGCCCACACGAGCGGGGCAACAGGGCGCGGGATCGCCGGTTGGCCGAACCGGCGATCCCGCGGACCGTAGTCAGTCCACCGCCACCCCCTGCCCGACCGTCGAAAGGCCCCCGCCCACGACCTCAGACACAACACGGAGCGCAGCCCACCAGGAGACGGACGGCGGCATCCGATCACGCCGCGGCGCAGCTCGCCCGGAACAGATCCTGCGCCCGCTCCACGTCCCTCGGCGTACGGATCTGCACCTCCAGATCGCCCGTCCCGCGGTGACCGAGACCGGACACGTCCCGGGTGAAGCCCGGAGGGAGGTCGACGTCCTTCGGGTCGGCCTTCAGGTGGACCAGCAGCTTGGTGCGCTGCGGCGGGCACAGGCAGGCGAAGTTCCGCAGCCGCTGACAGGCCCGGTAGCTCTTGCGCTCAACCCGGTTCACGCCGTCACCGAGCCCGAGCAGAACCTCGTCGACCGCGCCCGTCAACTCCATCATCGCCGCGCCCTGGACGTCGGCCACCGCTCGGGCAACCGGCTGGCGCCGTGCCAGGCGGCAGCGACTGCCGACGGCTTTCGTCTCAACCCTCGGCAGCAACCGCCTGTGATCATCGGACTCACCGGAGCAGCTTTGCCAGCACACCCCACCGACCCCGCTCGCGGCCATTCCCTGGGGAGAATCTGGGGGGTATAAGCGGCGCTGGGGAGCGCGTGGGGAGAATCGACTGCGTAACCGGGCACGAGCGTGAAAGGCCCGGAAAGACGGATCAGCCCAGGCCAGAGAGGTTCCCAGCAGCATCACCGCAGGTCAGCGCCACCAGGTAGACGACTTCAAGAAGATCTCCTCCTGGGCCGCCATCCTCTTCGCCCCGACCCTGGTCGGCACGATCTACGGCATGAACTTCCGGGCGATGCCGGAGTTGCACTGGGTGCTCGGATACCCCTTCGCCATCGTGCTGATGGCGGTCGTGTGCACCAGTCTGTACTTCATCTTCAAGCGGAAGGACTGGCTCTGAGCAACCGGCCGCTGGGGGTCCGTGCCAGGCCGCGCGGGAGCCGAGGTAGACGCCAGAAGGCCCGCCGAAGGCCGCCGGGGAGAACGAGACGCGCGCCGCTTCGGCCGACCCTCCCCAGCCCCGGAGCCACTCGCTCTTGACGACACTTCCGCACCGCCGCCGACGAAGCGCTCGTTCGGGACGGAGAGTAAGCAGTCCCGGGCTGAGGGGGGCGTCACGGGAAAACCGGTGGAGAAGGTCGCAGTAGAGCTGCGAACTCCGGGCCGGGGGCACGCTGCTGCGCCGGCTGCGCATTCCGAGCCCTCGGCGCGACGCCCGCGAGCATCAGCTGTACGCCCTGCCGGTCCACTTGGCGGGCCTGCCCTCACAGAAGGGCTCCCGCAGGCATCCGGCCTGCGGGAGCCCTCCCTTGTTCCGCCTGCCGTCGTGAAGGGTGAGAAGACGATCACGAGGCAGGACGCTCGGGGGGGGCAGGGCGTCAGGGGCGGAGGAACAGGCTGTCGCCGCGCTCCTTGGCGGCGGCGTAACGGCGGGCCACGTCCTGCCAGTTGACGACCGCCCACATGGCGTCGATGAAGTCGACCTTCTGGTTCTTGTACTGGAGGTAGAAGGCGTGCTCCCAGGCGTCGAAGACCAGGACCGGGGTGGAGCCCTGCCCGACGTTGCCCTGGTGGTCGTACACCTGCTCGACGATCAGGCGGCCGATGACCGGCTCGTAGGCGAGGACGCCCCAGCCGGAGCCCTGAGTGGTGGCCGCCGCCTTGGTCAGCTGGGCCTTGAAGCCCGCGAAGGAACCGAAGGACTCGGCGATCGCGTCGGCCAGGTCACCCACGCCGTCCGCGGCCAGCGGCTCGCCGCCGCCGCCCTTCGGGCCGGTCATGTTCTGCCAGTAGATGCTGTGCAGGATGTGGCCGGAGAGGTGGAAGGCCAGGTTCTTCTCCAGGCCGTTGATCGAGCCCCAGGTCTCCTTGTCCCGCGCCTCCGCCAGCTGCTCCAGCGCGTCATTGGCGCCCTTCACGTAGGCCGCATGGTGCTTGTCGTGGTGCAGCTCGATGATCTCGGGGCTGATGACCGGGGCGAGCGCCGAGTAGTCGTACGGGAGCTCCGGGAGCGTGTACACCGGCATGTCGAACATCCTCCGACGTTATTGCGACTAATATGCAACTGCAGGCTACCAGCAGGAACTGTAAGGCGCCGATCAGGCAGGGGTCCTAGGACCCCTGCCGTGTCGCGCACATCAACAGCGGCATTACGGCACAGCCAGGGGCGCGCGAACTGCTCCGGGTGCGCGGCCCGCGCCGCACTCCGGACCGGCTGCGGATACTCGCCCCGCTCTCCGGTTCGGAGCGCCCGCCCTCGACGGCGGAAGTCGGGCGGCGAGTGGATGCGTCGGCGCCCAGGACATCAGGGCGTGGCTCCGCCGGCGAGTCACGGAAGGGGCCACCCTGCGGGAGCTGACAGCGGCCACCGGGCGCAGCATCCCCAGGGCGGCGGCCCGGATCGGCCCCCGCCGAGCACCATCTGACGCCCTGTCAGGAATTCGGCGCAACTCCGCCCCGGAGACCAGATCCCGGCCTTGCTCGCCTCACCCCTCCGCTCCGCCCCCTGCGCCCCGACGAGAACTCCTGACCAAATCGTCACCGAAATCGCCAACAATCCAGAGGTAATCCTGGGCCAATCCCTGGACTCCTTGCCTACGGTCTGGGACTCGAACGAGCCGCACAGCCCGCCTACCCACGGTGTCGCCCAGGAGGTGCACAGGTACGGCTGTGACCACGCAACCCACCGCACAAGGAGGTCTACTGGTGGACATCAACCGCCGAGCCGTTCTCCGGGGCGCCGCGGCCATAGCCGCGTTAGGAATCGCCGAGAGCGCGGCAGGCACAGCCTTCGCCGCCGCTTCGTCGTCGTCGAGCACGTCCTCCACGTACTCGCTGGAGTTCGACTCCACCGCCTGGTCGTACGACTCGACCAACGACGTGTACTACCAGATCGGGACGATGTACTGCACCGACCCGGCCGCCACGGACTACGAGAACCTGTCGGTCTACGTGCCGGGCGCCTATCTGACGGCCACCGTGAACAGCGACGGGACCACGTACACCGCGACGGTCAACGCCGGCGGCACCGTCGGCTCGTACACGGGAAGCACCGCGCCGATCGTGATCCCCGTCAACACCCCTGGCTACGCCGCGCAGTCGCCGGCCACGTCCTACAGCTACAGCAGCGTCTCGGAATACCTCGAGGCCGGTCTCGTCTACGTGTGGCCGGGCCTGCGCGGCCGGGACAGCTCCACCAGCAGCCGCTCCGACGCAGCCCCCTGGGGCGTGACCGACCTCAAGGCCGCAGTCCGCTTCCTCCGGTACAACCAGAGCCTCCTGCCCGGCAGCACGGACGACATCGTCCTGTTCGGCATGAGCGGCGGCGGCGCCCAGGACACCGTGGCCGGCGCGTCCGGCGACAGCTCCCTGTACGACCCCTACCTGACCGCCATCGGCGCGGCGACCGAGGACGCCGACGGCAACACCCTCAGCGACGCGGTCGCCGCCGTCATGGCCTGGTGCCCGATCACCAACCTCAACGAGGCCAACCTGTCCTACGAGTGGAACATGGGCCAGTTCGCCTCGACGAGCACCCGCGCGTCCGGGACCTGGACCAGCGCCTACTCGACGGACCTCGCGAAGGCCTGGCCCACGTACCTCAACAGCCTGGGTCTGACCGACAGCGACGGCAACACCCTGGAGCTGACCGAGTCCGACAGCGGCGTCTACCTGGCCGGCAGCTACTACGACCACGTGGTCGAGGTGATCACCACCTCGCTGAACAACTTCCTGTCCGACACCACCTTCCCGTACACGTCGTCCGGGACCACGTACGAGACGGCCGACGACTACATCGCCTACCTCAACACCGACAGCACCTGGGTCACCTACGACTCATCGGCCAACACCGCGACGGTGTCCGGCCTCGAAGGCTTCGTCACCAGTCAGAAGACCGCGAGCAAGCCGGTCGGCGCGTTCGACGGGTACTCCCGCGGGCAGACCGAGAACAACGTCTTCGGGATGGGGCTCGACTCGCCGGCGCACTTCGCGCCGCTCACGCGTGACGTCGTCGCGGCCAACGAGTCGACGTACGCCACGTACTCCGACTGGGACTCCGACTACGGCTCCTCGTCGTACGACAGCGACTTCGCCGAGACGGACAGCGTCGGCGAGGAGATGGCCTGGCGGACCGACGCGTACAACCCGCTGTACTTCCTCTCCTCCGCCTTCGACGGCTACCAGCAGTCGACGGTGGCGCCCCACTGGCGCATCCGCACCGGCATCATGCAGGGCGACACCGCCAACACGACCGAGATCAACGTCGCGCTGGCCCTGCAGAGCTACGACGGCGTCAGCGACGTCGACTTCGCCACCGTGTGGGGCCAGGGACACACCGAAGCCGAGCGCACCGGCGACTCGACGACGAACTTCATCAGCTGGGTGGAGTCCGTCCTCGGGTAGTTCCCCCGGTCGTCCGAACAGTCCGGGGGCCCGGCCGACACTCGCCGGCCGGGCCCCCGGCACCGGAGCGGAGACGCTCCCGCCGGCCCGACCTCCCGCACCGCCCGGGCCGGCGCCCGGGCGACCCCGGTCATGCTCGCGAACACCACCACGTTGTCCGGGTGGTAGTGCCGGTCTCCGCAAGCGCGGGTCCGGCCGACTGGTGCAATGGCTGCCCACGGTCTCCGCAACCGTCGTGACCGTGCTCGGTCTCATCATCACGGTCGACGGCATCTGCGGGCTCACCGGCTGAACCAGACGGCCGCCGGGCCCTGCCTTGTCCAGCAGCGTACTGGTGGCCGGTTTCCCGGCCGTCGCGCCCCTGCCGTGGGGGCTTGCCCGCCGCGCTTCGCCCACTCCGCGCCCTGATCGGCCGCATCCAGGCCGGGCCAGAACCGGAACACGTGATTCCGTGAAGTCCGTCACAGCGAACCTGGGACCTAGGCGTGCCGGATAGTAGAGGACGCTCTGGCGATATATGGGACTTGTCCGTCTTGGGGTGCGCATGCGCCACGCCTGGATTCACGGCTTTCCGCCTGCAAGCAACCGCCGCCCGTTCTGCACGCACGCAGGGATTCTGACGGGTCGGCAGAATCCCGCAGAGGTCCCGGCAGCCGGACCAGTGCACCCCGCTGCCGCGGCGAGGGCCGCCGGAGCCTACGAAGCGGGCTAGTACCGAGGCCCTTTGCGCTCCGTGTGAAGGCTTCATAAGAATGACGGCCCGCAGGACACCGCCGCAGCTCAGGAGCGGGTTACGCATGGGTAGACATCGCAAGAACACGCATTACCGGCGGATAGTCATCGCCGCCGTCGCCGTGGGCGCCGTGGGCATACCGTCCGCCGCCATGGCCTGTACCAATTGGCCCGACAGCGGCGGACGCCGGTCCGACGGCGCCGAGAACACCACGACGAAGGGCTGGTGGAACGACGCGAGCTGGGGCCGCCCCTGGAACGCCACCAGCCAGGCCGACGAGCCGTCGTCGACGACATCGGCGGCGCCGAGCGCCACGAAGACTCCGAGTGCCTCCGCAAACGCCGCGAAGACTTCTCGCACCTCGGCGAGCGCCAGGAAGACCACCGTGCCCAGGCCGAAGGCCACACCGCGCCGGCACACCGTCCGGACGACCGCGCCCAGGCCCATCACCACCGCGTCGCCCAGCCCCCGGACCACCACCACCGCCGCCGCCACTTCCGCGGCCCCCAAGCCGTCGAGCACCCCGAAGGCCACCGCCACGGCGTCCGGAGTCGTCGCTCGCATCGTGTCGCTCGTCAATGCCGAGCGCAGCAAGGTCGGCTGTTCGGCCCTGACCCTGAACACGACCCTGACCAAGGTCGCACAGGCACACAGCGAGGACATGGCGCTCCACCAGAACATGTCGCACTCCGGGTCCGACGGCTCCTCCCCCGGAGACCGGATCACCAGCGCCGGATACACCTGGAGCGCCTACGGCGAGAACGTCGCCTACGGTTACGCATCTCCCGAGCAGGTCATGGCTGCCTGGATGGCCAGCCCCGGCCACAAGGCCAACATCCTCAACTGCACGTTCAAGGAGATCGGCGTCGGTCACGCACAGCCCGACGACTACTGGACCCAGGACTTCGCCACCGCCCGTTGAGCGGGCGCCGCCTGCCGTCGCGGTCACGTCGTCGCGGTCACGCCGTCGCGGTCACGTCGGCTCGGGTACGACGGCGACGGGGCAGGCGGAGTGGTGCAGTACCCCGTGGGCCACGCGGCCCAGCTGGAGCCCGAAGTGGCCGGGGCGGCGCCTGGCTCCGACGACCAGGAGGCCGGCGTCGTGCGAGGCGTCCACGAGGACGTCCCGGGTGTGGCCCTCGACCGTGTGGCTGGTCGATTCGATGTCGACGGGGGCGTCCTGGAGGGCCGCCTTCAGGCAATCCACCGCCTGCTGCTCGTGCAGGCGCGCGGGCTCGCCGGCGAGGAGGGGGTGGTCGGTGGTCTCGTGCGCGGGGCACCGCCAGGCTCGTACGGCCTCCACCGGCACCCCGCGCCGGCGCGCTTCCTCGAAGGCGAACCGCATGGCCGCGGAGCCGGTCGGCCTGTCGCCGACGCCCACGACGACACGGCCCTGGGTGGCGGAGCCGGCCCGGTTGTCGTGGTTGCCGCAAGGGGCTCGCCGAAGGCTCGTACGACCGCTGCCTTCATGATCTGTTCTCTCCTCGGGGTCAGCCGTGGGCTACGACGGCGACGGGGCGGGGTGCCGGTTCGAGCTTTGCCCTCGGACGAGGCGCCCGGCGGACGTCCGTGAAGCACCCCGCAGTGCCCACCCCTCCAGTGGGCAGGTCGTCTCGCACCCTGCTCGAACGGCGGGGCCGGGGTGGCCGCAGGGTGCCGAACGGCTCTCCGCCGGTGCCGGGCGGCCCGGTCGAGGGGCCGGGTGGCCCATGGCCCGCCGGCAGTCGTCGAAAGGACGCTGGACATGGCAGTTCCGACACTTCTTCCGGGAGGCACGCCATGATCACCGCGCCCACCCCCAGCATGCTGCGCGCCCTGCCCGCCGAGCACCGCGAGCGGCTCATGCGCGTCGCCCGCGAGGTGAGTTTTCCGCAGGGGACGCGGCTGTTCGACGAGGGCGGCAGGGCCGACCGGTTCTGGATCATCCGCTCGGGCACCGTCGAGCTCGACATGCACGTACCCGGCCGGCAGGCGGCCGTCATCGAGACCCTCCGGCACAGCGAACTCGTCGGCTGGTCCTGGCTGTTCGCGCCGCACGCCTGGCACCTGGGCGCCGAGGCGACGACCCCGGTGCGGGCGTACGAGTTCGACGCGACCGCCGTCCGCCTGATGTGCGAGGAGGACCCCGCGCTGGGCAACGCCGTCGCCCTGTGGATGGGGAGCATCCTCGCCCACCGCCTCCGCTCCACCCGGACCCGGCTGCTGGACCTGTACGCCCCGTACGGCGCCGGCACCGTCGTCTGAGCTCCGGGCCACCCCGAGAGGGAGCACCACCATGCACGGCACCCCGCACATCGTCAGCGACGTCATGACCCACACCGTCGCCGCCGTCGGCCGCAAGGCCGCCTTCAAGGACATCGTGCAGCTGATGCAGGACTGGAAGGTCAGCGCCCTGCCCGTCCTCGAAGGCGAGGGCCGCGTCGTCGGCGTCGTCTCCGAGGCCGACCTGCTGCCGAAGGAGGAGTTCCGCGACAGCGACCCCGACCGGTACACCCAGCTGCGGCGCCTGCCCGACCTGGCGAAGGCCGGCGCGATCACCGCGGAGGAACTCATGACCTCCCCCGCGCTCACCACGAGCCCCGACGCGACCCTCGCCCAGGCCGCCCGCGCCATGGCGCACGCCAAGGTCAAGCGCCTGCCCGTGGTCGACGGGCTCGGCATGCTGGAGGGCATCGTCAGCAGGGCCGACCTGCTCAAGGTGTTCCTCCGCGGTGACGAGGAGATCGCCGAGGAGGTCAGCCGCGAGGTGGTGCCCTGTCTCTTCCCGGCCCCGGTCTCGGCGATCCGGGTCGAGGTGCACGACGGAGTGGTGAAACTCGCCGGCCGCGTCAGAGACACGTCCCTGGTCCCCGTGGCCGCCCGCCTGGTCCGCGCCGTCGAGGGCGTCGTGGACGTGGACTTCGAGTTGGACGGCGGTCGAGCCCCGGACGGCCCGCCGGGCAGGGGGGCCACCTGACCGGGGGTACCGGCGGCAGCGCCCCGCCCCTGGACGGCGCGCTCGCGTCGGTCCGGACCGGAAGAACGGGCGGGGTGTGCGGCGGTTCAGCTTTCCGGTCGGGCAGGGCGGCGGTCGGTACGGGCGGTGCTGTCGGGCGCGGCCGGGGTGCGTTCGGCGGCGCGGACGATGTTGCGGGCCATGCCGCCGAAGACGACCGCGTGAAACGGCGACACGCTCCACCAGTAGAGCTGGCCGAGCAGTCCGTGCGGGTGGAAGAGGGCCCGCTGCCGGTAGCACGCGCCGCCGGCCCCCGCCTCGTCGACGTACATCTCCAGCCAGGCCAGCCCAGGCAGCCGCATCTCGGCGCGCAGGCGCAGCAGCCGCCCGCGGTCGATCTCCTCCACCCGCCAGAAGTCCAGTGAGTCACCGACCCGCAGGCGCCGCGCGTCACGTCGCCCCCGGCGCAGGCCCACCCCGCCGGAGAGGCGGTCGAGCCAGCCGCGTACCGCCCAGGCCAGCGGGAAGGAGTACCAGCCGTTCTCGCCGCCGATGCCCTCGACCACCTCCCACAGTGCGTCGGGGGTCGCCTCGGCATGGCGTTCGCGTACGTCGGTGTAGAGGCTGCCGCCGGCCCACTCCGGGTCGGTGGGCAGCGGGTCGCTGGGGGCGCCCGGCACGGCGGCGGAGGACCAGCGGGTGACGACCTGGGCGTCCCGCACGCGTTGCAGCGCGAGGGAGACGGCGCGGTCGAAACCGACCGGGTGGCCCGGCGGGCTGGGCACGTACCGCTCGATGTCCCGTTCCCGGCACACCACTTCGTGGCGCAGCGACTCCGTCAGTGGGCGGGCGATGGCGGCCGGCACGGGGGTCACCAGGCCGACCCAGTGACTGGACAGGCCGGGCGTGAGCACCGGCACGGGCACGATGAGCCGCCGGGGCAGCCCGGCGACGGCGGCGTACCCCTGCATCATCTCGAGGTAGGTGAGCACCTCGGGGCCGCCGATGTCGAAGGCTCGGCTGACGTCGGGCGGCAGGCCGGCGCACCCCACCAGGACGCGCAGCACGTCCCGTACGGCGATCGGCTGGATGCGGGTGTGCACCCAGCGCGGTGTGACCATCACCGGCAGCCGCTCGGTCAGGTAGCGCAGCATCTCGAAGCCGGCCGAGCCGGACCCGATGATGACCGCGGCCCGCAGCACGGCCGTCGGCACGCCCGAGTCGAGGAGGATCCTGCCCACCTCGGCGCGGGAGCGCAGGTGCGGCGACAGTTCCCGCTCGGGCACGTCGGCCGGGGTCAGGCCGCCCAGGTAGATCAGGCGGCCGACGCCGGCCCTGCGGGCCTGCTCGCCGAAGACCCGGGCCGCCTGCCGGTCGGTGCGCTCGAAGTCGCGGCCGGTGCCGAGGGCGTGCACCAGGTGGTAGGCGACATCGACGCCCGCCATCGCCGCCGCCACCGAGTCCGCGTCGGTGACGTCGCCCGGTACGACCTCCACCCGCCCGGCCCACGGCTGGTCACGCAGCTTCGGGGGCGTGCGCACCAGGCAGCGCACCCGATACCCGGCGTCCAGCAGCTCCGGCACCAGCCGCCCGCCGATGTAGCCGCTGGCACCGGTCACCAGACAGGTGCGCGGACCCGTGGCACCGGTTCCGTTCACGTTCGTGGTCGTCCCGGCCGTCTCGTCCGCCACGCGCACCGCCTCGGCCGTCGTCCGTGCGCCCTCGCGCCCCTCGCCCCGATACCTCTACGGTGCCGCCCGCCTGTCCTGATGCGCCGGGCGACTGCGGCATCCGGGTGACGCGGAACTCTCGCACGGCACGTCCGTCCAGGCCGGGGAGGCGCCGGGGGCAGTCGCCCCAACGGCGCACGGGCCGACCGCCGCACGCCCCTCCTCACTTCAACACTCCCTTACCGGGCACACAAAGCGCTGATAGTACGGACTCCTGCACAAGGGGGACGAAAGTGACACACACTGACACAGGCTCCGACGACGCCACCACGGGCGACGAACCGCAGGGCGAGGGCAGCGGCAGGAGCGACAACAGGACCAAGATCCTCATCGCGTCCATCGGCGCAGTCGCGGCGGTCGCCGCCGCAACCGCCGGAGCCCTGTTCGCCCAGACCGGCGGCACCCAGGGGCCATCCAAGGGCTCCCCGGTCGCCTCACCCGTCTCACCCGTCTCACCCGTCTCACCCGCGATCGAGACCGACGACCCCTGCGATCTGCAACGGCTCGCCGACTCCTGGAATCAGCCGCCGTCACAGCGCTACAACGAGACGCTCTTCGCGAACCACGACGCACCCCGCGTCTACACCCAGGTGGGCGGCCCCGCGAGGAGCCCCGAGATCAGCGTCAAGGGGCAGATGAACCTGAACATCCCGGCGGGCCAGGTCCTCTATCTCGTCACCCGGCCCGACCCCGACTCGAAGGACGAGTACGGACACCCGGGAAGCGGCCGTTTCTACCCGGGCACACCCGTCAGCCCCACGTCCGACGGCTGCTGGGAGGACGACAACCACTCGGTCGGCTACCCCGGCGTCGAGGGGATCAGTGAGACCTACCTGCTCGTCCTCGTCGGTTCCGACCAGGCGGCGAAGTTCCCGGCCGACCGCAAGGCGAAGGACTGGGACGGATACAGCGCGGACGACTGGCGGGCGATCAGCAAGATCGACGTCATGAACTTCCATGTCTCGACGGCCTAGTGCCGCTCCCGTGGACCGACTTTAGGCAATGCCGTCCTGCGCGGCCCTGCGCTGGGCCGAGGACGGCATCCTCGACCGCGCGCGCCGTCCTCGGCCTCGACGGAATCCTCGGCCTCGGTGTCATCCCGCGGCGGTGAGCGCCCCCAGGGCGCTCGCCTGGGTCCGCCAGTCGCTCTGGTTGGGGCTGGTGCCGGCCCAGCGTTCGCCGAGGGCGTTGAGGGCGGTCCGGTCCTGTGCCCACAGGGTGTCCGCCTGCTGCTGGATGTAACTCCGGTACGTTCCGGCGCCGGTGGCGGTCGCCAGGTCGGCGAGGTTCCGCATGAAGATGCCCTTGAACTGCTTCTGGTTGTCGTCGCAGGACGCCGAGCCGACGTCGCAGGACTCGGTGAGCACTCCGCCGACGGTCAGCGCCGAGTTGCCGATCGCGGCGTCGGCGAGGGCCCGCGCGGTGGTCAGCAGGGAGCTGTCTCCGGTCGACCTCCACAGTTCGGTGAAGCCGCCGATGGCCAGCCCCTGGTTGTAACTCCACACGGTGGAGCCGTTGTCGGCGCAGGCGGCGGTCAGGCCGTCGTTCACCAGGCCCGAGGAGTCGATCAGCCCGCCGGCCCGGTACCAGGCGGCGGACGTCTTCGCCCGCTGGAGCCATACCGTGTCGCCCGGGATGCGCTGGTGCAGTGCGGTGGTCAGCCACAGGTACTGCCCGTTCGTCACCGCGTTCTTGTAGGTCCGCTCGCGGTCCCACCACACGCCACCGCCGCAGGTGCCGGTGTCCCAGTACTGCTGGACGTAGTTCGCGATGGTCACGGCCTCATTGAGATACCGGGAGTCGCCGGTGTAGTCGTACGCGTCGATCCACGCGATGGCCCACCAGCCCGAGTCGTCGATGGAACGGCTGATGAAGTCGCCCTCGATCGCGTCCGTACCGCGCACCCCGGCGGCGAAGGCGCCCTTGTTCCGGTCGAAGGTGCGCGCGACGACCCAGTCGTAGTCGTGCGTGCCGGTGGTCCTCGCGAAGTCGACGAGGGCGGTGAGGGTGGCCGCCGAGTTCCACCAACTGCTGGGCCACCAGCCGTTGTAGGGGTCGTACGAGGTCATCAGCGCGTCCGCCGCCGCGCGCGCCCTGGTCGGTGCGGGCCTGACCCATGCGGTGCAGCTGCCCTCGTTGTGGCTCGCCTCCCGGCCGCAGGCGCGGACCGCGCCGCCGTAGAGGAGGCCGCGCGGGTCGCGGACGGCGTACATCGCGGTACGGGTGCCGGTGGCTCCGGACGGGGTGCCGGTACGGCCGAGGGAGGAGCCGTCCGGCCAGGTCGAGCCACCGTCCCAGGAGCGGTCGAGCCAGATCTCGTCACCGGCGCCGCCGCTGTCGATGCTCGCCCAGGCCATGGAGTTCCGCTGGTCGACGTGGAGCCGGATGGTGCGGCCGTAGAGGGTGGTGGACGGTACCGGCTGGTCGTCGCCGGCCGCCCGGTCGGCGCTCGTGCCGTCGCAGAGGGTGTCGCAGACGGTGGGGTAGACCCAGTTCGTGCAGCCGACCCCGGCCGCGTCGCCGCAGGCCCGGACCAGCCCTCGGCGGTGGCCGCGGGGGTCGGTGATGTTGTACATCAGCGTCCTGGTGCCGGTCCAGGTGCCCGGGATGCTCGCCTTGCCGAGCAGCCCCTCCCAGGTGGCGCCGCCGTCCCAGGACCGGTCCAGCCACACCGAGTCCCCGGTCACGCCGTCGTCGATGCTGGCCCACGCCATGTCGTCCGCGTCGGACACGTGCAGTTCCAGGCGACGGCCGTCGAGATCCTTGTCCGGCACCGGGAAGGTCTCCTGGCGGGCCTGCGAGGGGTCGAGCGTGTCGCAGGCGAGGACGCAGACCTGGGTGGCGGCGGACGCGGGCGCCGCCGCCGGGGCGAGGACGGCGAACGCGAGCGCGGCCGACAGCAGGAAGCCGAGAAGACGGCGCATGACAACGATGTCTGAACGACGTGAGGACACCGGGACTCGCCTCGATTTCGCGATGGGGGACGACGGTCGGCGCACGTGACGGGGGCCGGCGGCTCCGGTCGAGCCGGGCCGGAATCGGGCACTGGTCCATACCTGTCAACGAGGCAGTGAACCGGCTCGGCGAGGCCCTGTCAATGCATCAAGGGCACCCTGTTCCAAGGGAGTTGAGAGGCGGCCGAGACGGGTTGACACCCGGATTTCGGGCGCCCATCATCGGTGGAACTTCGGCGAGGCTCCTCGTGCATCCACCTGTCGCAACCGGCACCGGGCCTCGTGCGGCGCGGTTTTGAATCGTTTCAGGCAACCATCGGCCGGATTCCCCGGCACCCGCACCCCCCACCCCAGGAGGTCTCCATGCGCCGTCGTTCACCGCTGAGCAGACCGCCGGGCCGGCATCATCTGGTCGGCCTGGCCGTCGTCGCGGCCACCGCGCTCACCGCGAGTCCCGTCCCGTCCGCCGACACCGTCGTGCCCGCATCCGTCGTGCCGGCATCCGTCGGGGCGGCCTCGACGGGGGCCCGGGCGGCGGCGGTCGACCCCCTCAACTACTCGCCGACCTCACGCACCCTGACGCCTACCGCCGTCCACCGGACGTCCGGCAGCGTCGCGAACCCGCAGAACGTGCTGAGCGGACAGCCGACCCGGATCTCCGGCTCGCAGTCGGCCGTCACCCTCGACTTCGGCAAGGAGGTCGGCGGCCTGGCAACGTTGTCCTTGGGGAGTGTGAGCGACAGCGGTCAGCGGGTCGGGCTGGCCTTCAGCGAGTCGTCCCTGTACGTGGGCAACGACAGCGACCGCAGCAGCGGCCGTGGCGGCGAGGACGGGGCCCTCTACGCCACGGCCTCCGCCAACGGCACGTACACGATGCCCACCGCCCAACTCCGCGGCGGCTTCCGCTATCTGACCGTCTTCCTGGACACCTCGGGCTGGGTGGATCTCAAGGGCGTGAGCCTCGCCTTCACCGCGGCCCCCGGGAAGTCCGACCCCGCCGACTACCCCAACTACTTCCACTCCAGCGACGACCTGCTCAACCGCGTCTGGTACGCCGGGGCCTACACGGTGCAGCTCGACACGATCGCCTCGGACCAGGGCCGCGCCTGGCCCCCGCCGGCCTCGGCGTGGGACAACGGCGCGACCGTCGGGGTGGGCGATTCCGTCCTGGTCGACGGCGCCAAGCGCGACCGCACGGTGTGGCCCGGCGACATGGGCATCGCCGTGCCCACGCAGTACGCGTACTCGGCCGACCTCACCTCGACCCGCAACGCGCTCACGACGATGTACGACGCCCAGTCGGCGGAGGGCGAGATCCCCTGGTCCGGGCCGCCGTTCAACCTCACCGGCTCGGACACCTACCACACCTGGACGCTGCTGGGCACGTCGACGTACTACACGTACACCGGCGACCGGGCCTGGCTGGACTCCGAATGGGGCAACTACAAGCGCGGGATGGCCTTCATCACCGGCAAGATCGACGGCAACGGCCTGCTCGACGTGACCCGCACCCAGGACTGGGCCCGGGTCGGTCAGGGCGGTGAGAACATCTCCGCCAACGCGCTGCTGTACGCCGCGCTCAGGGGTGGCGCCACCCTGGCCGCAGTGGAGGGCGACAGCGCGCTCGCCGCGAGCTGGACCGGCAGGGCGGACGCGATCAAGACGGCGGCCAACTCCCTTCTGTGGGACGCCTCGAAGGGCATGTACAAGGACAACCCCGCCAGCGGTCTGTATCCGCAGGACGGCAACTCCCTAGCGGTCTGGTACGGGTTGACCGACTCCGCGGCCAAGGCGGCGAGCGTCGTCGCGGGGCTCGGGAAGAACTGGGGCGCGTACGGCCCCACCACCCCCGAATGGGGCGGCAACGTCTCGCCGTTCGCGGGCGGCATGGAACTCAACGCCCGCTTCACGGCGAACGACGACTACACCGCGCTGGACCAGATCCGCCGGACCTGGGGTCACATGCTCGACAGTGACATCGGCACCGGAAGCACCTTCTGGGAGGGCCTCAAGGCCGACGGCGGCCTCGCCTACGGCGGTTCGTTCATGAGCCTGGCCCACGGCTGGTCCTCCGCGCCCACCTCCACGCTCACCTTCGACGTGCTCGGCACCGCACCGGAGTCGGCGAGCGGCGCCTACCGCTTCGTGCCCCACCCCGGCGACCTGACCAGCGCCGAGGGCCGCATCACCATGCCCCAGGGCGCCGTCGACGCCTCCTGGTCCCGCGATCCCGCCGCCGGCACCTACTCGGCACACCTGACCAGCCCGTCCGGCAGCACCGGCCGTATCGGCGTCCCGAAGTTCGGCGGCGGCGACGTCTCGGTGTCCGTGAACGGCACGGTCGTCTGGCACGGCGGATCCTTCACACCCGCCGCCGGCATCACCGGCGCGAGCCAGGACGGCGCCTACGTCTACCTCACCGGCGTCGCCCCGGGCAGCTACACCGTGACCGCGACCGGCCTCGGCAACCCCGCCGCACCCGCCGACCCCGCCACCACCGGTGCGCTGCGCGCGGGTTACACCCGGTGCGCCGGCGAGGGCGGCACCTGCTCCTTCAGCGGCACCCGCTCGGTGGCCTACGGCGCCGGGACCTACACGTACAAGACCGTGACCGACAGCACCGCCTGCGGCAACGACTCCTTCGGCGGCGACCCGGCGCCGAACCTCGTGAAGTCCTGCTACGTCGCCGACGCGGGCGGCCCGCCCGGCTACACCGTCTGCGCGGCCGAGAACGGCACCTGCGCCGTACCCGGTTACAACCGTGACGTCGTCTACGGCGCCAACGGCAACTTCGTGCACCAGGTCACCAACGGCTCCGTAGCCTGCTCCAACGCCCACTTCGGCGATCCCGTCGACGGTGTCGCCAAGTCCTGCTACCTGCCGTCCGCCGGAGCACCGGCCGGCGGCTGGACCAAGTGCGCCGACCAGAACGGCACTTGCCCGGCCGCCGCCGGACAGCCGGTGATGTACGGCGCGTTCGGAGCGTTCACCACCCTGCGGGCCACCGGCGACACGCCGTGCACGGACGCGAAGTTCGGCGACCCGATCCCCGGCGAGTCGAAAGCCTGTTACACCGCCGTCGGCGGTCCGGCCGGTTACGCCACGAACTGCTCGGACGAGACCGGGACTTGCGCGTTCAGCGGGCAGCAGACCGTGGCGTACGGCGCCCGGGGCGCCTTCGTCTACAGAACGTTCACCGGCGGAGTCGGCTGCACGACGGCGGCGTTCGGCGGCACGGACCCGCTGCCGGGTGTCCGGAAGGGCTGTTACCTCACCCCCTGAAATCCGGGCGGCGCGCGCCGGCACGGGCGTGCGGTGCCCTTAGATCGTCTTGCGCAGGGACATCGAGGTCACGTCGTATCCGAGGCGGCGGTACAGGGCGATCGCCGCCTCGTTGTCCCCGACGACGTTCAGACCCAACGCCGTCCTGCCCTCGCGGGCGACGAGTGCCTCGGCGGCCGTGAGGATGGCGGATCCGTACCCGAGACGCCTGAACGGCACGAAGACATGGATGTCGTACAGCCATGCGGAGCTCGCGCTGCCCGAAGCCTGGTGGGGATCCGGGCCGACCCATGCGTTGCCCACCGCATCGCCGGCCGCGTTCTCCGCCGTCAGGAGATGATGACCGGCCGTGTCGAGCCCGTCGGGCAGGAACGTGGCCGTGCCACGCCGGACCCGCTCACGTGCGACCTCTTCCGGCATGAGCCTGCTCAGTACCCGCACCGACTCGGCCTCGCGGTGCTCGGTCGCGGCACCGTACTCCGCCGGAGTCATCTTCCGCAGGATCACCTGCTGCGCGTTCATGCAGCCATCCTCGCGATGCACCTGGCACGTCCGCAGAGCCGCCGGTGCCACTCGCCGGCGTCGGGCCGGGGGCCGGTGATCAGGGCGGGGAGCGGGCCGCCTGCGACGAACGTCTGTACCTCGGGTCTCATGGGCAGATGATCGGATGCCGGCTACCGGTAGCGGAAGGTCTCGCCGGATCCGGTTCGCCTGATCCCCATGGATTCGATGGATTTGTGGCGGTCCTCGCGTCGGTCGAACGCACGCAGCGCCGCCACGCCGGCCGGCGGGAGAAATGGGGACACTTCGGCGATGAGGCGTTGCAGCGAAGTGCCGGTCAGGGATGCGCTGTCATTGATCGCGGCGAGCACGTACAGGTTGTTGCGCGGCTCTTCCAGACGGACCTCTGCCAGGCCCGCGGCGACGAGTCCGTGTCGCAGCGGTTCGGGGGACCGGGTGCGGACCGCCACCGACGCCATGCGCTGACCATAGGCACTCAGTACCGCTGCGGCACGTCGGCCCACGCCGTCGAGCACCGTTCGCCTGAGCGGCTGCGGGCCGCTCACGTACGCGGTCACGAAGGCCTCGACCTCGGTGTCCAGTTCGTGCGGGATCCTGACTCCCAAGTAGCCGTTGAACCGCCTGTCCTGGAAGCGCGACAGGCCGACGGGCGTTCCGCTCGCTTCGCGGTCGGGTTGGCGATGAGCCAAGGCGCTCTCCCCTCCACCGGTATGGGGCACGGCCATGGTGCCGGACCGTCGGCCGTCGCGCCTCGTCGGGTCAGTCCGCGTTGGGGCGGGCGAGGCCGTGGTCGTAGGCGAAGATCACGGCCTGGACGCGGTCCCGGGCGCCGATCTTGGCGAGGACGCGGCCGACGTGGGTCTTGACGGTGGACTCGGTCACGACGAACCGGGTGGCGATCTCGCCGTTGCTCCAGCCCTTGCCGATGGCGACGAGGATCTCACGCTCGCGGTCGGTGAGGGAGCCGAGTCTCGGGTCCTCGTCGCGGTCGCCGCTGCGGGCGGGGACGTAGCGGGTGAACTCGTCGAGGATGCGGCGGGTGAGGGCCGGCGCGATGACGGCGTCCCCGGCGGCGACGGCCCGGATGCCGGCGAGGAGTTCCTCGGCGTGCGCGTCCTTGAGGAGGAAGCCGCTGGCACCGGCGCGCAGGGCGGCGTGGACGTACTCGTCGAGGTCGAAGGTGGTGAGGACGAGGACCCGGGAGCGCTCGCCCGCGGCGACGATCCGGCGGGTGGCCTCGATGCCGTCCATGCCGGGCATGCGGACGTCCATCAGGACGACGTCCGGGCGCAGTTCGGCCGCCTTGCGGACGGCGTCGGCGCCGTGCGCGGCCTCGCCCACGACCTCGGTCTCCGGGACGGACTCCAGCAGCATGCGGAAGCCGTAGCGCTGCAGCGGCTGGTCGTCGACGATGAGCACGGTGGTCATCGGCCACCGCCGCTCTGCGGGGTGAGGTCGAGGACGGCCTCGACCCGCCATCCCCCGCCGCGCACCGGACCCGCGCTGACGGTGCCCCCGTACAGAGCCGCTCGTTCCCTCATGCCCACCAGTCCGTGTCCTTCCTCGTTCGGCGGTCCGGCCGGTGCGGTCCGGCCGGTGTCCTGGACCCGGATGGTCAGTCTGCCGTCCTCGGCGAGGATCGCCAGGTGGACCCGGGTGTCGGCGTCCGTGTCGGCGTGCTTCAGGGTGTTGGTGAGGGCTTCCTGGACGATGCGGTACACGGTCAGCTGCACCCCGCCGTCCAGGGCGTCCACGTCACCGGAGGTGCGGTAGACGACCTCCAGTCCGGCGGCCCGCACCTTCGCGCAGAGCGCGTCGAGGTCGGCGATGCCGGGCTGCGGGCTGAGTTCGGGGCCGCCCGTGGGGCCGTCCGCCGCCTCGCGCAGCACGCCGAGCACCCGCCGCAGCTCGCCCAGGGCCTGCCGGCCGGTGTCGCCGATGAGCTGGAGGGCCTCCTTGCCCCGTTCGGGGGCGGTGTCGGTGGCGTAGGCGCCGGCGTCGGCGAGCGTGATGATCACGGAGAGGTTGTGGCCGACGATGTCGTGCATCTCGCGGGCGACGCGGGTGCGTTCGGTGGCCGTGGCCAGTCGGCTGCGCTGGTCACGTTCGATCTCCAGCTGGGCGGCGCGCTCCCGCAGTCCGGCGAGCTGGGCCCGGCGGATCCGGACCATCAGGCCGAGCGCGAGGGCCGCGGTCGCCGTGCTCAGCAGGAAGAACAGGGCGTCCCAGACGGAGACGGCCGGGGAGACCCGCACCGCCACCAGCGCCATGGCGCCCGCCATGACCCCGCACGCCCACGGCAGCCGGCGCAGTCGCCCGTGCAGGGTCAGGCTGTACAGGGCGACGAAGAGCGCGACGTCCGCGCGCAGCGCCGCGCCCACGGCCCACTGGACGACGAACACCGCGGCGATGACACCGAAGGCCACCTCGGGTCTGCGCCGCCGCCACAGCAGGGGCAGCACCAGGCCGAGCTGCACCGCCAGCATGCCCGCGACGGGGAGCTGGGTGAAGGCGAGCCGGAAGTGGCGGGCGCGCTCGCCGTCGCCGTCCCCGTCGCCGTGGTGGAAGAGGTCGGGCAGGCAGAACATCAGGAAGACCAGGACCACGACCCCGGTGTCCAGCACCCAGGGGTGGGCCCGGTCGGCCTGCCGCAACCGCTGGCCGCCCCGGGAGAGCCGGGCGACCAGCGGTCCCGTTCCGCTGATGTCATCGATCGTCACGAACGTCACGCTGCCATGGTGCGGGTGTCAGACGTCGCTGCGCACGAGCCGGTAGGCGGCGCCGGCCAGCGCCAGTGCCGTCCAGCCGAGGAAGACCAGCAGTCCGGCGCCCGGCGACAGGGTGGTGGCGTCGTGGGTGAGGGCGAACATCGACTCGCCCGCGTTGGACGGCAGGTAGGGGCTGATGTTGTCCTGCCAGGAGCTCGGCAGCAGGGAGATCAGGCCCGGGATCAGCATCAGGGAGGCCACCAGGACCGAGATCCCGCCGGCCACCGAACGCAGCAGCGCGCCCAGGGCGACGCCGATCACCCCGACCAGGCCGAGGTAGAGCCCGGCGCCCAGCAGGCTGCGCAGGACACCCGCGTGGGAGAGGCCCATGGCGGCGGGCGTGCCGGAGACGATCCCGCTGCCGACGAGGAAGGCGACGAACGCGCCCAGTGTGCCCACCGCCAGCGCGACCAGCCCGAACACGGCCGCCTTGGACCACAGCACGGGCAGCCTGCGGGGCACCGCGGCGAGGGTCGAGCGGATCATGCCCGTCGAGTACTCCCCCGCCGTGACCAGCACGCCGAGCACGCCCAGGGCGAGCTGGGCGAAGTTCGTGCCGAAGAGGGAGAGGCTGACGGCCGTGGCGGTGGCGAAGTCACGGTCCTGGTGGCCGGAGTTGAGCCCCGACTTGTAGTGGCTCGCGGCGATCACGCCGAAGGCCACCAGGAAGAGCAGGCCGAGGCCCAGGGTGATCCAGGTGGAGCGCAGGGACCACAGCTTGGCCCACTCCGAGGAGAGCACGCGGCGGCCGGTCACCCGGTAGGCGGGGCGCTCCCGGGTGGTGGTCCGGGGTTCTTCCTCGGTGGTCGCGGTGAGGGTGCTCATGCCGGCCTCCCGAGGGACTCGACGGCGGTCGTGGAGCCGTGGTACTCCACGGCATCCCTGGTCAGGTCCATGAACGCCTCCTCCAGCGACACGCTCCGCGAACTCAGCTCGAACAGCGCGATGCCGTGCTCGGCCGCCTTCAGCCCGATCTCGCGGGCGGTCACCCCGGTCACCTGCAGTTCCTCGGAGCCGATCCGGCCGGTGATGTCGACGCCCGGCCCGGCCAGGACGTCCCGCAGCCGCGCCGGATCCTGTGTCACCACCGTCACGGTGTCCCCGCCCGCCTCGCGGATCAGGTCGCCGACGGTGGTGTCGGCCAGCAGCCGCCCGCGGCCCACGATGATCAGGTGGTCCGCCACCAGGGCCATCTCGCTCATCAGGTGCGAGGACACGAACACGGTCCGGCCCTCGTCGGCGAGCGTCTTGAGCAGGTTGCGGATCCAGAGGACGCCCTCCGGGTCCAGGCCGTTGACCGGCTCGTCCAGCATCACCGTCTGCGGATCGCCCAGCAGCGCCGCCGCGATGCCCAGCCGCTGCCCCATGCCGAGGGAGAAGGCACCGGCCCGCTTCTTCGCCACGCTGCCGAGGCCGGCCAGCTCGATGACCTCCTCGACCCGGCGGCGCGGAATGCCGTGGGTCAGCGCGAGGGCCCGCAGGTGGTTGTGGGCCGAGCGGCCCGGGTGGATCGACTTCGCCTCCAGCAGGGCGCCGACCTCCTGGAGCGGCGCCTCGTGGCGGGCGTAGGGGCGGCCGTTCACGGTGACGGAGCCGCTCGTCGGTGCGTCGAGTCCGACGATCATGCGCATGGTCGTGGACTTGCCCGCGCCGTTGGGCCCGAGGAAGCCGGTCACCGTGCCGGGCTTGACGACGAAGTCGAGGCTGTCGACGGCGGTCTTCTCGCCGTATCTCTTGGTCAGCTGCCGTGCGTCGATCATGCGCGTGTCTTTCTGTCGGCCTTCGGCGTCCCTCGTGTGCGGCGCCTCACGGCAACGCTAGGCGCGCGATCACGCCGTCCCGTGGTACCGGGAGGCTGACCTGCGCCGGGCGCGTGGTACCCCGGTACTACGCGGCTGAGCTGCGACGGCGCCGTTTGTCCGGGCGGCGCCGGGCCCGGCTCACAGGACGGAACGGCGGGTCAGCAGCGCCCGTACCGGCAGGCCGGGGAGGAACGCAGCCAGCAGACCGGGAAGGAACGGCAGCCGACAGGCCGGGAAGGAACGGCGGTCGGCAGGCCGCCCCCGTCGCGGCCGTGGTGCCGGCGGGCTGCCAGTCCGGCCGAGGCCGCGGGACAGCGGTACGCCGGTGCTGCTCACCGACGTCCTCCCCGGTCCGGGGCAGGTGCGACGTAGACGCGCACGCCGGCCACCGTGTGGGGGGTCCAGGAGCGGGCGTAGCCGGGCGGGCGGGCGCCGGGTGCCAGGAGCGTGGCGGTGGGCAGCCGGCGGGCGGTCCGTCTGATTTCCGCGGGCGTGGTGGATTCGTCGTGGCCGCCGGTCGCCGCCGAGGCGCAGCCCGCGTAGTAGCCGATCGGGGCGTAGTTGTTCCCGGTGACCAGGCAGGGCGGGCGGACGCCCAGCCGGTTCAGTCCGTCGGCGACGCGCGCCCACTCGCGGTGGGTGGCGGTGGCGCCGTGCACGGTGTGCTCCAGGACCACGAACTGCACGGCCAGATGACCGGCCAGGGCGAGGGTCAGCAGTGTCGCGGTCAGCGGCCGGCGGATCCGTCCGGGGGCCCGGGCCAGGCGCACCAGGAGATCGGCGACCGGGACGGCGAGCAGGGCGTAGGCGGGCAGCAGGAAGCGCGGTGCCGCGTAGCCGATCAGGAAGAGGTAGGGGAAGGCCGCCGAGGCGGCGCAGGCCAGCGCCACCAGCGTGGCGGGGGCGCGCCGGGCACGGATCGCGACCACGGCGGCGACGACGGCGAGCACCGGGAGCGCGTACCACCACAGGGTCACCGGGGCGGGGGGCAGGGCACCGGTGCACGGGCGGCAGAGTGTACGTCCGCCCAGCGCGCGCAGCTGGTCGGTGACGGCGACGTGCCAGCCGAGGCCGCCCTGGATGCGGGACGCGTCGGACAGGCGCTGCGCCAGGCCGCCGTAGGAGACGTAGGCCTCGATCACCCACTCGGCGGCACCGGCGGCGAGGCCGCCGAGCAGGGTCGCCAGCAGCGCGGGGCGTCGCCATCGCCGTACGCCCACCAGCAGGGCGAGCAGGGGCAGGGTCGCCCAGACCGCGTCCACCGGCCGCATCCAGCCCATCACGGCGGCGCTCAGGCCCACGCCCCACAGGGCCGGGCGGTCGAAGCGGTCCGCCTGGGCGCGCAGGAAGCATCCCGTGCAGGCCAGGGCGCCGACGGCGACCCAGTAGTTGGGCATGGCCTGGGGGCCGTAGTACAGCGTCACCCACAGGGTGGCGAAGAGGGCGCCCGCGGTCGCCCGCACGCGGGCCGGGAAGAGGCCCCGCCAGGCGCGGAGCGCGAGGAAGAGCGCGAGGCCGGACAGGACGGCCAGGTAGATCCGCAGCAGTGCGGTGGACGACGACCAGGCGGCGACCGGCGCCACCAGCAGCGGGACGCCGCGGGCGCGCGGGGCGCTGAAGAACGCAGGGGGCGCGTGGGCGGCCACCTGGCTGACGTACACCGACTCGTCCCAGCCGAGGCCCAACCCCGGTCGTACGAGGAGGAGCTGGGCCAGCGTGAAGACGGCGGCCACGACCGCCGACGCCCGCTCCCCGCGGAATCGCCGGGCGGCACGGCCGGCCGTGGACGGGCCGGGCCGGCGTGGGCCGGTCGACGTGACCGGCGCGCTGTCCGTGACCTGTGTGCCGTCGCTCATCTCGCATCCCTCCCCCTACAGCCTGTAGGGCCAGGGCAACCCTACAGGTCGTAGGGTCGAAGCGAGGGTGGCGACGGGGCGCGGGCGAGAAGGGCGGATCAAGGGGCAAGCCGGGCGGCGAACCGGGGCAGGACGGCCACTCGGCCAGCCTTCCAGCCGGACGGCACCCCCGTCGGCGAACACCGCAGGACGTCTTGAATTCACCGGACGGTCTTGTGCATCTCCTTGCGTCGGACACGGAACGCCGAGCTCCACACCTTCGTCTACAGTGACGTAGACCGTCTACAGAACTGTAGTCACAAAGGAGATCCCGACGATGACCACGGCCGTGCACCCGTCGCCGCAGTTGCCGGACGCCCGGCGGTATCCGCGCAGGGCAGTCGCCGTCGTCGTTGGCTTCTCGGCGATTCCGCTTGTCACCTGGGGATTCCGCTCGGGCCGGGCGGCGATGGCGAAGGAGGCTCGCGGATGATCCTCGCGTTCGACGGCTCGTCGCTCGACGGTCCCGCCTACACCGATGTGGTGAACCTCGCCCGGCATGCTCCCGCTTGGCTGAATTTCACGGTGACGGCGTGGTCGACGTACGGGCCGGCCTTTTTCGCGGTGCTCATGGCCGTCGGCTGGTGGCGGGCCCGGCGGGCGAGCGCCGGCGCGTCGGTGACGGCGCTCGCCGTGCCGTTCGCCGTCCTCTCGGCGTTCGGGGTGGACTCGGTGCTGAAGCTCCTGGTGCGCGAGGACCGACCCTGCCAGAGCCTGCGCGTGACCACGCTGGAGGCGTGTCCGGCGCCCGGCGACTGGTCCTTCCCCAGCAACCACGCGGCCATCGCCGCCGCGGCGGCCGTCGCCCTGCTGTACGTCTCCCGGCGGCTCGGCATCGTGGCCGCGGTGGCCGCCGCCGCGATGGCGGCCGCACGGATCTGGGTCGGCGCGCACTACCCCCACGACGTGCTGGCGGGGATCGCGGTGGGCGCCCTCACCGTCCTGCTCGTCATGCCGGTACTGCGCAGGCACGCGGACACTCTGGCCGGGCGGCTGACCGCGACCCGCCTGCGTCCGTTGCTGGCACCTTCGTGAGGCGCATATCACCAGCGCATTCCGGCCGATACCGCTCACGGCCGCGGCAGCCGTCCGGGCTTCGGCCGCACCTCGCGCGCGATGGTCAAGAGTGCGTCACATGATCTCGGCGGCTGAGCGGACGGGAGCCGGCCGACGTACTCAGGGAGCAGGTGGACGCGACTCCGACGAAGGGCACCTCCTTGATCCCGCGACGCATCGGTCCGAGCCTCGCCGCAGGGCTCGCCTGCGCTTTCCTGCTGGCGGCGTGCGGCTCCTCGAACGACAGCGGCACCGCCGGCGCCGCCCCGGTGGCCCCGGCCACGTCGGCCCCGGCGACCTCGGCACCCGCGGCCTCGACGCCGGTCGCGGGCACCAGCCCCGCGAACGGGCAGACGGCGACGACCGCCGCCGTGCTGGCGGGGTCGGCCCAGGGCCTGGCGAGCATCGTCACGGACGACAAGGGACTGACCCTCTACCGCTACGACGAGGACCAGCCGAATCCCTCGAAGTGGACGTGCTCCGGCACGTGCACCAAGACCTGGCTGCCCGTGATCGTGCCGGAGTCCGTGCAGACCTCAGGGGTGGAGAAGAGCCTGCTCGGCACGGTCCACCGGAACGGCGAGACACAACTCACGCTCGCCGGCTGGCCGCTCTACCGGTACGTGGGCGACACGGCGGCCGGGCAGACGAACGGCCAGGGGAAGGACGGGGAGTGGTACGCCGTCACCCCCGCCGGCCAGAAGTCCGGCGTCACGGGCTGACTCCCGGCGTCACGGGCTGACTCCCCGCGTACGGCTGACGCCCGGCGTTCGGGCCACGACGCCGGAACGAGCCGCGACGATCGACTTCCAGGACCTGTTCTTTTTGAACGGAATTTCGAAGAGCCTGGAGAAAATCCACGCCGCGAGTATCGAGACCGGCAGGCCGACCGCCAGCGTGAACCAGAACGTGGGCAGTCCCCGCGACACGAAATGCGGGGCGATTCGGCGTATCACGGCCATGACGATCGGAAGATGGATCAGATAGAGGCTGTAGGAGAAATTGCCGAGGCCGTGGACGGGGCGTGCCGTCAGAAGCCGCACGAGGACGGCGGGTTTTCCGGTGGCGACGGCGGCCAGCAGCATCGCCATGGCCGGAGCGATGGCGAGGTCTATCCAGAAGTAGTGGTTCACCGTCCAGACCGGACCCCGGACGGCACCGAGCGCCAGGACCGGCAGTGCGGCCAGGACGGCGAACCATCCCCACGGCAGGCGTCGCACCCGGTCCGACGCGGCGACGACGCCCGCGCCGACGACCCCCGCGGCGAACACCGGCGCCAGATGGGGAGCGAGCCAGTTGTCGCCCTCCACGGGGGTCCCGCCGGGCGCCGTCAGACCGCCGGCGACCACCGGGAGCGTCACGCACACGGCCAGCACCACGGCGCCCCAGCGCCGGCGGACGAACAGCAGGAGCGGGAAGAGGAGATAGAGCTCGGCCTCCACCCCTATCGACCAGAACGCGCCGTTCGGCGTCGGGGCGGTGACCACGTCCTGGGCGACGAGGCCGAACACCAGGACCGTCGCGCCGGTGGGCGGCCCGAAGTGCGAGGCCGGCACCACGAACCACGAGATCACCAGGCTCAGGGCCAGCGCCGCCCAGTACGGGGGAAGGATGCGCCAGGCTCGTCGGCGCAGGAACTCGCGGACACCG
Source organism: Streptomyces sp. NPDC058464 (assembly GCF_042721035.1). Classification (NCBI taxonomy): domain Bacteria; kingdom Bacillati; phylum Actinomycetota; class Actinomycetes; order Kitasatosporales; family Streptomycetaceae; genus Streptomyces; species Streptomyces sp. NPDC058464. Next base: position 47,769 of record NZ_JBHXMA010000045.1, on the reverse strand, counting down.
GCCGACCGCCAGCCGTGCCGCGCAGGGGAGATCGCCAGGGAGAACCCGGACAGCACCAGGAAGAAGACGACGGCCAGGCGCCCGAACATCAGCCCGCCCAGCCATTCCGGTGCCGAACTGCGGGGATAGCCCGGGAAGGTGTACAGCCAGCAGTGGAACAGGACCACGTACAGCGCCGCCAGGCCACGGAGACCGTCCAGGCCCTGCACCTGCCGACGGACCTGCCCCCCGTCGCCGTTCCCGCTCTCCCCCCGCTGCGCGGGGACGACCGGATCGAGCGTGTCTCCGGCCGGGCGACTCGCATCCACGGAAATCGTTCAGCCCTTCCTCCGGGCTGCACGGCGCCGCCCCCAACGACAGGTACGTGACCCCCGGCCGGGCCGTTCAACAGCAGCGCCCGCATGATGCCGGGTCGCAGGGCTTGGTGCCCTCTTGAACCGAAAATCGTTGATTGTTTAAGTAAGTGATCCTTACGATCCTCCGACCGGGGAGCGGGGGACAATCCATGGCAGGACCTGCGCATTTCACTCGTGGCAGCCGCCTGCTGCCGGTGGCTGTCGCCGCCGTCGTGCTGGGCTTCTTCCCGAGTTCGACGGCCGCGTCGGCATCGATGCGTACGCCGCCCGCGACCGGGGACGCCCTCACCGCGGCCGGTCCGGTCGCGTTCGGGATCCTGGGCTATCCCCACGCGAAGATCGGAACGGTCTGGAGATTCGCCTTCCCGCTGTTCGTCAACAACTCGGGGACGACGGTCCGGATCACGTCGGTGCGGCTGGACCACGTTCCGTCCGGGGCACGGGTCGAGGGATACCCGGTCTACTCCGCGCAGGACACGAACGGCTACATCCTCGACAGCGAGGAGGGGGACAAGAACGTCCCGGGCTCCCGGGACATGACGACGATGCCGGACCACGCCGGCAGACCCATCGTGATACGCGGCCACCACGACAGCGGCGACTACTACGCCATGGTCAGGGTCAGGATCGTAGGCCACATCGCGGAGCACCTCAGCGGCTGCCGCGTGAACTACACCCAGGGCGGCAACAGGTACACCCAGGAGGTGCACTGCGAGTACGCGCTCGACATGAAGTGAGCGGGTGAGCGCGTACGACGGGACGCCTTACGGAGTCGTGACGTGCGGGCGTGGGCGCGTGGTCCCGGGGCCGCGCACGCCTAGCGTGGCCGTATGCGTGTACTGGTCACCGGCGGTGCCGGGTTCATCGGGTCCCATGTCGTCGAGGCGCTGACGGCGCGCGGGCACGAGGCGGTCGTGTTCGACGTGCGGGACGATCCGGGCGCCGACGTGCGCAGTCCGGTGGCGGTGGGGCGGGCCCTGGCGGGCGTGGACGTGGTCTGCCACCAGGCCGCGATGGTCGGCCTCGGCGTCGGGTTCGGCGACGCGGCGGAGTACGTCTCGCGCAACGACCTCGGTACGGCCGTGCTGCTCTCCACGATGGCCGAGGCGGGGGTACGGCACCTGGTGCTGGCCGGGTCGATGGTCGTGTACGGGGAGGGCCGGTACGAGTGCCCGCGCCACGGCGTCGTACGGCCGGGACCGCGTGCGGTCGCCGATCTGGACGCGGGCCGGTTCGAGCCGAACTGCCCGGTGTGCGGTGCCGAGTTGGCGCCCGGGCTGGTCGGCGAGGACGCCCCCGCCGATCCGCGCAACGTGTACGCCACGACCAAGCTGGCCCAGGAGCATCTGGCCGCCGCGTGGGCCCGGTCGACGGGCGGGTCGGCGGTGTCGCTGCGCTACCACAACGTGTACGGGCCCCGGATGCCCCGTGACACCCCCTACGCGGGCGTGGCCTCCTTCTTCCGTTCCGCGCTCGCCCGGGGCGAGGCGCCCCGGGTGTACGAGGACGGGCGGCAGCGCCGGGACTTCGTGCACGTCCGGGACGTGGCCGCCGCCAACGCGGTGGCGCTGGAGGCGGGCTCCGCGCCGGGTGCGCTGACCGCGTACAACACCGGCAGCGGCGAGCCGCACACCGTCGGCGAGATGGCCCGCGCGCTGGCCGAGGCGCACGGCGGGCCGCTGCCGGTGGTCACCGGGGAGTACCGGCTGGGCGACGTACGGCACATCACGGCCGACTCCTCGCGGCTGCGGGCCGAACTGGGCTGGAAGCCCGAGGTCGGGTTCGCGGAGGGGATGCGGGAGTTCGCGCGCGCCGAGTGAGCGCGGAGTGCGCGGCGTTACGGCGCCGTCGGCAGGGTGACCTCGAAGCGGCAGCCGCCCGGGATGTTGTGCACGGTGGCCCGGCCCTGGTGGGCCTCGACGATTCCGCGCACGATGGCGAGGCCGAGCCCGGCCCCGGCCGGCGGCGTCCGGGCGTGGCTGCCGCGCCAGCCGGTGTCGAAGACACGGGGCAGGTCCTCGTCGGGGATGCCGCCGCAGCCGTCCGTGACGGACAGCACGACGGCCCCCTCGGCCGACCGCTCGGCGGCGACCGCGACCGTGCCGTCGGGGGGCGTCCGGCGGATGGCGTTCACCAGCAGGTTGCCCAGCACCCGGCTCATCTCCTTGCCGTCCACCTCGACGGGCACCGGCTCCACCCGGTCGCCGACCAGCCGTACGCCGTGCTCGCGGGCCAGCGGGTCGGCGCCCGCGAGGGCGTCGCCGACGAGGTCGTACAGGGACATCCGGCTCGGGCTCAGCGCCAGCGTGCCGGCGTGGATGCGGGAGAGTTCGAAGAGGTCTCCGACCATGGCGTTGAGGCGCTCGACCTCGGTGCGGATCTGCTTGTGATAGCGCCCGGGGTCGGTGGCGACGCCGTCCTCCAGGGCCTCCGACATGGCGCGCAGACCGGCCAGCGGGGTGCGCAGGTCGTGCGAGATCCAGGCGACGAGCTCCCGGCGCGAGGTCTCCAACGCCCGCTCCCGCTCCCGGGACTCGGCGAGCTTCGCGCTGGTCGCCGCCAGCTCCCGGCTCACCTCGGCCAGTTCGGCGGTGGCCGGGACCGGGGGCGCGGCGAAGTCGCCGTCCTCGCCGAACGAGCGTGCCGCGAGGACGAGTTCACGGCTGCGGGCGACGACCCAGCGGCCCAGTATCAGCGCGGTCGCGAGGGACACCACGGCCGCCATCGCGACGACCGTCGTCACCACCGACAGGTCGTGCGAGGAGAGGAACATCGCCCAGGCGACGGCCAGGGTGCCGGCGAGCATCGCGACCACGCCGACGGTGGCGACCACGGCGAGGGACGCGGTCAGCGAGCGGCGGCGCAGCAGGCGCAGCGCGGCCGCGCCGAGCAGTCCGGTGCCGGCCGCGCCGGCGAAGGCGTACAGGGCGATGAGGAGGGTGTCGCGCATGTCAGACCGCCCCTTCCGGTCCGCTCTGCCCGTCCAGTCCGTCCAGTCCGCCCTGCCCGCTCGGCTCGAAGCGGTAGCCGACGCCCCACACCGTCTGGATCAGGCGCGGCCGGGCCGGGTCGTCCTCGACCTTGGCGCGCAGCCTGCGGACATGGACCGTGACGGTGGACAGGTCACCGAAGTCCCAGCCCCACACGGCACGCATCAGGTCCTCCCTGCCGTACGCCCGACCGGGGTGCCGCAGGAAGAAGGCGAGGAGGTCGAACTCGCGCAGGGTGAGGGCGAGTTCGGCGCCGTCCTTGGTGGCGCGGCGGGCTCCGGGGTCGAGGGTGAGTCCGGCGGAGGAGAAGGACCGGTCGGCGGGGGCGGGGCGGCTGCGGCGCAGCACCGACTCCACCCGCAGGACCAGTTCCCGGGGGCTGAAGGGCTTGGTGACGTAGTCGTCGGCGCCGACCTCCAGGCCGAGGATCCGGTCGTCCTCGTCGCCGCGTGCGGTGAGCATGATGACCGGGACGGGGGCGTGGCCGCGCAGCCGCCGGCAGACCTCCAGGCCGTCCATGCCGGGCAGCATCAGGTCGAGCACGACCAGGTCGGGCCAGTGGGCGGCGGCGCGGGTGAGGGCGGTGGGGCCGTCGCCGGCGTGGTCGACCAGGTACCCGGCGCGGTCCAGGTACCCGGCGACGATCTCGGCGACGGTCGGATCGTCGTCCACGACCAGGACCCGGGCGGCGCCACCGGCGGTGGCCCCGGCCTCGGTGAGCTCGTACGGCTGCTGCATGCCTCCACCCTCGCACCGGGCCGTCGCGGGTGTCGCGGCCGAGGGTGGGCCCGGGGTGGGACGTTCGCGTTTCGTAAGAAACCCGGGAGGCGGGGACCCCTGCGCCGCCCGGCGCCGACGTCCGCGTTTCGTAAGCAGTCGGGGCCCGATATGCCCGGTTCGCGTTCGTAGGGTGAAGCCGTGACCACCTCACCTTCTTCCCCTTTCCCGGCGGCTTTCCCGGCGACGGACGTGGACGTCGTCCTCCCCTGCCTGAACGAGGCGGCGGCCCTGCCGTGGGTGCTCGGCCGGATCCCGGCGGGCTGGCGGGCCCTCGTGGTGGACAACGGCTCCACCGACGGCTCGGCGGACATCGCCCGGGCGCACGGGGCGACCGTCGTCCACGAGGCGCGGCGCGGCTTCGGCGCGGCGTGCCACGCGGGGCTGACCGCCGCGACCGCCGACGTCGTCTGCTTCTGCGACTGCGACGCCTCGCTGGACCCGGGACTCCTCGTGCCGTTCGTGCGGGAAGTCCTGGACGGCGAGGCGGACCTGGTGCTGGGCCGGCGGCGTCCGCAGGGGCGGGGCGCGTGGCCCGCGCATGCCCGCGCGGGGAATCTGGCGCTGGCGCGGATGCTGCGGCGCCGTACGGGGCTGCGGCTGCACGACCTCGGTCCGCTGCGGGCCGCTCGCCGCGAGGCGCTGCTCGGGCTGGACCTCGACGACCGGCGCAGTGGGTATCCGTTGCAGATGGTGGTGCGGGCGGCGGACGCGGGGTGGCGGATCGCCGAGCACGAGGTGCCGTACCGGCCGCGCACCGGCAAGTCCAAGGTGACCGGCACCTGGCTCGGCACGTGGCAGGCGGTGCGGGACATGAGCCGGGTGCTGCACGAGTCACCTCGGGTGCGGGCCGGTGGGGGCTGAGCGCGCAGTTCCCCGCGCCCCTTACGGGGCGCTACGCCCGCCGCATCTCCCCAGCCGCGGGCAGCGTCGCAGCTACCCAGCTGCGGGCAGGCGTGCCGCTGGGGCGGCACGGGTGGGCGCTGGGGGTCCCCCCGGCCGAAGGCTGGGGGAGGCACCCGGCCAGCGCCGGTGAGCGTCCTCACCCCCGCACCACCCCCACCCGCACCACCCAAGGACCCCCATGACCACCCTCCTCGTCATCGCCAAGGAACCCCGCCCCGGCAGGGTCAAGACCCGGCTCACCCCGCCGTTCTCCCCCGAGCAGGCCGCCGCCCTCGCCGAGGCGTCCCTCGCCGACACCCTGGACGCCGTGGCCGCGGCCCCCGCCACCCGCCGCGTCCTCGTCCTCGACGGCACTCCCGGCCCCTGGCTGCCGCCCGGCTTCGACGTCGTGCCGCAGTGCGCCGGCGGGCTGGACGAGCGGCTCGCGGACGCCTTCGCGCACTGCTCCGGCCCGGCCCTCCTCGTCGGCATGGACACCCCCCAGGTCACCCCGGCCCTGCTCACCGTGGACTTCGCGGAGTGCGACGCGTACTTCGGTGGAGCCGAGGACGGCGGGTTCTGGGCGCTGGGGCTGGCCGACCCGGACCCGGCCCTGCTGCTCGGGGTGCCGATGTCCACGCCGGAGACCGGCGCCGTCCAGCGGCGGCGCCTCGTCGCCGCCGGGCTGCGCGTGCGCGACCTGCCGCGGCTGCGGGACGTGGACACCGCGGCCGACGCGGCCGCCGTCGCCGCTCTCGCCCCGCGCGGCCGTTTCGCCGCCCGGCTGGCCCGGTGCACGGCACACGGCGGAACGGGCCGCCGATGACCACCTCGCCGGCCGTCCCCTGGACCGGCCCCGACCCCTACGCCGCCGCCCTGGACGCCGGGCACGGCCCGCTGTTCCTGCGCCGCACCGACGGCTGGCTGCTGCCCCTGGACGTGGAGCGCTGGTGCGCGCGGGCCGACCCGGTCGACCGGGCGGTCCTCGACCGCTGCGAGGGCGCGGTCCTGGACGTGGGCTGCGGCCCCGGGCGGCTGGTCGCCGAACTCGCCGCCCGGGGCCGTACCGTCCTCGGCATCGACGTCAGCGCGGCCGCCGTCGACCACGCCGTGCGGCTCGGCGGGCAGGCCCTGCGCCGCTCGGTCTTCGAGCCGCTGCCCGGCGAGGGCCGCTGGGGCACCGTCCTGCTCATGGACGGCAACGTCGGCATCGGCGGCGACCCGCACGCCCTGCTCGGCCGGGTGGCCCGGCTCCTCGCCCCCGGCGGGCTGTTGATCGCCGAGACGACCGAGGTGGACGTCGACGAACGCGTCGACGTCCACCTCACCGACGCCCAGGAGGCGGTCGGCGCCCCCTTCCTGTGGGCGCGGCTCGGCACCCCGGCCCTGCTGCGGTACGCGCGGGGCTGGGAGCGGGAGGCTCAGTGGGTGGCCGGCGGGCGCCGCTTCGTCGCCCTGCGCAGCCGACGCGCCAGCAGCAGCGCCGAGCCGCCGAAGAGTACGGCGGTGATCAGCAGCCAGCGGGCCAGGAAGCCGTCCGCGGACTGGCCGGTGGCCGACCGGTAGTGGCCGGCCACCGCGCCGCTGATCAGCGGGAACCACACCAGCAGGAGCAGCGCGGAGAGCGCGGCCGGGACCCGGACGTACATCGCCCACTCCCTGCGGCCGGCGGCGCCCAGCCCCCGGGCCACCGCCCGGTCGGCCAGCGCGTACAGCGGCAGCAGGACGAGGTCGTGCAGCAGCGCCGCCCCGACCACCCACAGCGCCACGCCGAGCCAGTCGCCGGAGAGCAGCCGTACGCCGGCGTAGCCGGCGAGCGCGAACGAGCAGGCCAGCAGGAGGATCTGGAAGGGGCTGCCGGCTGCCGGGCGCAGACTGGGGCGCATCACAGGTCTCCGAAGGTCATCCGGGCCACCCACTTGGTGTTGAGGACACCGGGTGCGGCGGGCACGATCACGCGCGCCGGGTAGCCGTGGTCGGGGGTCAGGTCCTCGCCGTTCACCTGGAGGGCGAGCAGGGAGCGGGGGTCGGCGACCTGGTTGGCGCGCAGGGCCGCGCGGCGGAAGGCGCCGTGCCGCTGGATCGACTCGACGAACACGTCCGGCGGGTCGCCGTCGTAGCCGACGAGCGCGGCGAGGTCGCGCAGCCGCACCCCGCGCCACCACTGGTCGGCGGTCGACCAGCCCTCGACGCAGGCGATGGGCAACGCGGCGCTGTGCTGGGGTAGTTGGAGAAGCTGGGCGCGGCTGAGGCGGACCGTTCTGCCGCCGCGGCCCGTGACGACGAGCCGCCACGCCTCCTCCCCGGTCTCCAACGCGTCGATCCCGGCGTAGGCGGCCGTCTTGTTGATCTGGAAGCCGTTCGGTCCGCTGCCGGGGTCGGCCCCGCCGTGCGGCGCGAGCAGGGCGGTGCGCCGCAGCGCGCCGCCGATGCTCTGCCCGGCCGTCGTGACGAGCAGCAGCAGGGAGGCGCCGCCCACGAACCACAGCGCCCCGCGCCGCGAGACGGTGGGCGGGTCCGGCCGGGGTGCCGCCAACTCCGCTTCGTCGAGGCGTCGTCGGCGAACGGCCCGGAGTGCCGCCGGGGTCTTCAGGGCGGCATGCGCGAGGAACGCGGCGAAGAACACCCAGGCGCCGTAGAAGTGCAGGGGGTAGAAGGAGCCGGGGAAGAGGTAGTCGAGCTGGACGTTGAGGACGCCGGTCGTGAACTCGAAGAGACCGCCGCCGACCAGGAGCAGCAGCGAGATCCGCTCCAGGGCGTGGGCGAGCGAGCGGGCCGGGGGCAGGGTGAACAGCTTCGGCACCACCGACCACAGCTTGGCGAGCAGCACCGGGATCAGGGCGATGCCGAGGGTGACGTGCAGGCCCTGGGTGACCCGGTAGAGCCAGTAGGGGTTCGTCGGCCAGGAGAAGAGGTAGAAGCCGAGGATGCCCTTGTCAGGGGTCTGGTCGTTCACCGGGGCCAGGTCCGGGTTGTACGCGGCGTACGACAGCAGTCCCGTCACGAACAGCACGGTGATGCCGACGAGCAGCACGAGGCCGAGCACCGAGGTGAACCAGGTGCCGCGCAGCGGGCTGCGCCAGAAGCCGGGTGAGGTGGGAAGCCGTGGGTCGTCGGGTCGCATGCTCCGACCGTAGGCCGGGGAAACCCCCGGAAAGGGTGCGCGACCCATGACGAAAGTCTGACGTCAGCCGCTTGATCCACGCTCTCGCGCGGTCGCCGACCTAGCGTTCCGGTGTGACCCGCGCTCCGCTCCGTGATCGGTACGCCGATCTGCTCGCCGTCCTCGGCGCCGCCCTGCTCGTCCTCGTCGCCGTACTCGTCGGCCGGCACCTCCAGGACGCCTACCGCGTGCTGTTCGTGCACTGGCCGCCGCTGTTCGCCGACTGGGATCCGCACGTGGGCCCGGGCACCCCGGCCGCCCTGCTGGTCGCGGCCGCCGTGGTGGCGTACGGGCCGAACCTCGCCCTGCGGCTGCCCTGGCGCGGGCTGCTCGGCGCGGCCTGGGGCGCCTGTCTGGCCTGGACGTGGGCGCTGGCGCTGGTGGACGGCTGGCAGCGGGGCGTGGCCGGCCGGCTCACCGCCCACAACGAGTACCTCACGGTCATCGGCCGCTTCCACGACATCCCGGCGACCCTGCGGGACTTCACCCACCACATCGTCAGCGGCACCCCGGCCCCCTGGCCGGCCCACATCGCCGGACATCCGCCGGCGGCCACGCTCACCTTCGTCCTCCTGGACCGGATCGGGCTGGGCGGCGGGGGCTGGGCGGGCGCCTGGTGCATCACCGTCGGTTCGACGGCCTGTGTCGCCGTGCTGGTCGCGGTGCGGGCCCTGGCCGACGAGCGGCTCGCCCGGCGGGCCGCGCCCTTCCTGGTGATGGCGCCGGCCGCGGTGTGGGTGGGCGCCTCGGCCGACGGGTACTTCGCGGCGGTCGCCGCCTGGGCGGTGGCCCTGCTGGCGCTGGCGGTGACCGGCCGGTCGGTGGCCTGGGCGGCGGGTGCGGGACTGCTGTACGGCCTGACCTGCTATCTCTCGTACGGCCTGACGCTCTTCGCGCTGATCGGGGCGGCCGTGCTGGTGCTGGGGCGGCACCGGGTCGGGGCCCGGCCGGTCGTCCTCGCCCTGCTGGTGGCCGGGGCGGCGGTCGTCCCGCTCGTGTTCACGTTCGCCGGGTTCGACTGGTGGCAGGGGTACCGGCTGCTGGTCACCCGCTACTACCAGGGCGTCGGCGGGACCCGGCCGTACGGCTACTGGGTGTGGGCCAACCTGGCCTGCACCGTGGTCATCACGGGTCCGGCCACGGTCGCCGGGCTGCGACGGGCGGGAGCCGTGCTGATCCACCGCCGCAGCGCGCCCACCGCGCGGACCCGCCTCGCCTTCCTCGCGGGCACCGCCCTGCTGGCCCTGCTGATCGCGGACCTGTCCGGGATGAGCAAGGCGGAGACGGAGCGCATCTGGCTGCCGTTCGCGATGTGGCTGCTGCCGGTCTGTGCTCTCCTGCCCCGGCCGCGCGCCTGGCTCACGGCCCAGGCGGCGCTCGGGCTGCTGCTGAACCACCTGCTGTTCACCGGCTGGTGACCCTGCGGGTATCGCGCCGCGCGTTTCGGTGGAAATGCGGGACACCGAAGTAATTGACGTGTCTTTCCGGTCTTCTCGACGCCGACTACAGCATGAATGAATCTTCAGTCACTCCCCGGAGTGTGTCAAGTCCGGTACGCCACCTGACGTTTCACGCAGCGTCGAGCGATTCAGGACTCCCGACCCGAGCGTTCGGTTCCCCCGCCACAATTGGCGAAATTATTGCGCACGCAAGGACGCCACGCCCGGGAGAGGCTTGACAGGCCCCGGATATCGTTGAGAAGAATCGAGCCGGTCGAGAACTGTTCTGCAATTCAACGGTGTACGCCGCCGGAGCCTTGCCGCGCCCCATCCGCGGACGGCCCCGGTGCACGGTTCTGCGGAACCGCGCACCGGACACCGGAGAGGAGACCCCGATGGCAGGCACCACCCCACGCGGTGCCACCCGCCCGCACCCGGTCCCCGGCGACGCGGCCCGGCTGGCGGTCCACGCCGCCGACCCCATCACCCGGTCCGCCCTGGTGAGTTACCTCCGACGACAGCCAGGCCTGGCGCTGACCGGCCGGGACGCCCCCGCCGACATCGTCGTCGCGGCCCTGCCCACCCCCGATGCCCGCACGCTGGCGCAACTGCGCCGGGGCGCCGCGGACGACGCCCGACTCGTCGTGATCGTGGACGGCGAGTGGTCGGTGGATCCCTACGCCGCGCTGGAGGCGGGCGTGCGCGCGGTGCTGTTCCGCCCGGCGTTCACCTGGGAGCGGTTCGGCGAGGCGGTGCAGGGGGTGCGGGCCGGTCACGGCGACCTGCCCGCGGCACTGCAGGGCCAGTTGATGGACCAGGTGACGAGGACCCACCACGAGGTGCTCGCACCCCTTGGCCTGACCCCCGGCGGGCTCACCCTGCGGGAGGCGGAGGTGCTGCAACTGGTCGCCGAGGGAGATGAGTTGCAGCACATCGGAGACAAGCTCGGCTACTCGGAGCGGACCATCAAGAACGTGCTCTACGGAATGATCAAGCGGCACCGGCTGCGCAACCGCGCCCACGCGGTCGCCTACGCGATCCGCAGCGGGCAGATCTGACCGACCCGCACACCGGTCAACCGGAAGTGTGCCGGGCGGCGGTGCGCGGGGTGTCTGCGGCGGCCGGCTGGGGGACGTCGGCGGCGGCCGGGTGCGGGGCGTCGGCGGCGATCGCCGCGAGCGGGGTCCCGGCCGCCGACGTGAGCCGGAGGAGCAGGTGGGCCAGGGCTCCCCCGTCGGCCGTCTCGTCGAGCAGGCGGGCCTGGTCGGCGTGGACCCGCTGGGCGGTGCGCCGGTGGAGGTCCTCGCCGCGCGGGGTGAGGTGCAGCAGGACACGACGGCGGTCGTGGGGGTCGGGGCGGCGGTGGACCAGGTTGTCCGCGACCATGCGGTCGACGAGCTTGGTCAGGCTCGGCGCCGGCATCAGGGCGTGGTCGGCGATCTCCGACATCGGGTGCCCACGGCCGTCCCCGACGAGCGACAGGACGCGCCACTCCTCGACCGTGCAGTCCTCCTCGGCCAGCACCGCGGCCAGCCGCCGCACCACCCGCCGCTCGGCATGGCTGAGGAGGTGGGCGAGGTCCGGCGAGGAGGGTACGGACGGCATTGCCGGTGTCCTTCCGGTAGGTCTACTGTGCGCGCAGAATACGAGTCTTGGCGAGGGCGCCGGGGCCCGGGACCGGAATCCGCGTTCCCCATGCCCGCACGGAGGTGTCCGATGCGTCCGGCGCCGCCTCACGACGGGAGCGGCACGCTGCTCCTCGCCCTGGTCGTGCCGTTGCAGGGGCCGGCGGGGGTCCTCGGGCCGTCGTGCGAGTCGGCCGCGCGGCTGGCCGTGGAGGAACTGAACGCCGCGGGCGGGGTGCTGGGCCGGGAGGTCCGGCTGGTCACGGTGGACGGCGGGGCGCCGCCGGCCCGGGTGGCGGCCGAGGTCGGGGCGCTGGTCTCGCTGGGCGCCGTGGACGGGGTGGTGGGCTGGCACACCTCTGCGGTACGGCAGGCGCTGCTGCCCCGGATCGCGGGCCGGGTGCCGTACGTGTACACCGCGCAGTACGAGGGCGGCGAGCGGACTCCCGGCGTCTTCCTGACCGGTGAGACCGACGTGGCCCAACTGCTGCCCGCGATGCGGGTGCTGGCGGAGGCGGCCGGGGTGCGACGCTGGTGCACGGTGGGCAACGACTACGTGTGGCCCCGGGTGACCGCGCGCACGGCACGGGCGTACGCGCGGGAGTGCGGCGGGCGGGTGCGGGACGAGGTGTTCGTGCCGCTGGGGACGGAGGAGTTCGGTCCGGTGCTGCGCCGGATCGAGCGGTGCGAGGCGGACGCGGTGCTGATGCTGCTGGTCGGCGCGGACGCGGCCCGTTTCAACCGGGCGTTCGCCGGCTACGGGCTGCACCAGCGGTCCCTGCGGCTCAGCACCCACATGGACGAGAACATCCTGCTGGCCACCGGCGCGGACGGCACCGACGGGCTCTGGGCGGCGGCCGGTTTCTTCGAGACCCTCGCGACCGCCGAGAGCCTCGACTTCGGCGCCCGCCACGCGGCCCGGTTCGGGGTGCACGCCCCGGTGATGGGGAGCCTGGGCGAGTCCTGCTTCGAGGGGGTACGGCTGCTGGCGGCCCTGGCCGAGCGGGCGCGGTCGATGGACGTACGGGCGATGTGCGCGGTCGGGGACGCGGTGTCGTACGAGGGCCCGCGGGGCGTCGTACGGCTGCACGGCAACCATCTCGCCCAACGGCTGTACCTGGCGCGGGCGGACGCCTTCGACTTCCACGTCGTCGCCCAACTCTGAGGTGGCGCCCGGCACTTGCCGATACTTCCCATGGGAAGTATCAAGCTTTGTCTTTTAAAGCAGGTGAAACGTTCGGGAAACAGCGCGCCGCGACTCTTCCGTGCAAACGACCGGGGACGAGAGAGGGAAGATCGTGACGGAGATCGTCGGCAAAGAGGCGCCACCGGCCGTGGCGGACGGCGGGACGGACGGCGGCACGGGCAGCGGCACGGACGGCAAACGGACGTACAACGACTGGGCGCAGAACGACACGCTGGAGGACTACTCGCTGCGGTACGCGCCGAAGTCCTTCCGCCGCTGGACCCCCTACGTGGTGGCCACCACCGCGCTGGGCGGCATCGCGTATCTCGCGGACTTCGCCATCGGCGGTTCGATCGCCATCTCCAACGGCTTCTCCAGCGCGATGGTGGCGATCCTGACCGCGGCCGTGGTCATCTTCCTCACCGGCATCCCGATCTCGTACTACTCGGCCAAGTACTCCATCGACATGGACCTGTTGACCCGGGGCGCGGGCTTCGGCTACCTCGGTTCGACGCTGACCTCGGTCATCTACGCCAGCTTCACCTTCATCTTCTTCGCGCTCGAGGGCTCGATCATGGCGCAGGCCCTGGAGCTGGGCCTGCACATCCCGCTCGCCGTCGGCTACCTGATCTGCTCCCTCATCATCCTGCCGCTGGTGATCTACGGCATGACCGCGCTGTCGAAGATGCAGGTGTGGACGCAGCCGGTCTGGCTGGTGCTGATGGTCGCGCCGTTCGTGTCCATCGCGATCCAGGAGCCGGGCAAGTTCTCGGAGTTCACGCACTTCGCGGGCAACTCGCCCACCGGGTCGAGCATCAGCATGCTCGGGGTGGGCGCGGGCGCCGGTGTGGCGCTGTCGCTGATCGCGCAGATCGGTGAGCAGGTCGACTACCTGCGGTTCATGCCGGACAAGACGCCCGAGAACAGCAGGAAGTGGTGGGGTGCGGTGCTGTCCGCCGGTCCCGGCTGGGTGGTGCTCGGCGCGGCGAAGCAGATCGGCGGCGCCTTCCTCGCCTTCTACATCGCCGGAAGCGTGGGCCTGGCCAAGGCCAACGAGCCGATCCAGCAGTACGTGTCCGGCTTCAAGACGTTCGCCGCGCCCGTCGCGCTGGGCCTGGCCACGTTCTTCGTGATCCTCTCCCAGATAAAGATCAACTCGACGAACGCGTACTCCGGTTCGCTGTCCTGGTCGAACTTCTTCTCCCGGCTGACCCACCGTCACCCCGGGCGCGTGGTCTACATCTTCCTCAACGTCGGCATCGCGCTGGCCCTGATGGAGGGTGGCGTCTTCGGCTTCCTCAACACCGTCCTCGGCTTCTACTCGAACGTGGCGATCGCCTGGATCGGTGCGGTCGTCGCCGACCTGGTCATCAACAAGCCGCTCAAGCTCAGCCCGTCGTACATCGAGTTCAAGCGGGCCCACCTGCACAACTTCAACCCGGTCGGCTTCGGCTCGATGCTGATCGCGTCGGCGGTCTCGATCGCCGCGTACTTCAACGCGTTCGGGGAGTACGGCAAGGCGTACTCGCCGTTCATCGCGCTGTTCCTGGCGATGGTGCTCTCGCCGCTGTTCGCGGTGCTGACCAAGGGGAAGTACTACATCGCCCGCGTCGACGACCTCGCGGAGCCGCTGCTGGACGCGGACGGGCTGCCGTCGGCGGTCACGCTGACGTGCACGGTGTGCGCGACCGACTTCGAGCGGCCGGACGTGGCGAACTGCCCGTTCCACTCGGGGGCGATCTGCTCGCTGTGCTGCAGCCTGGAGAAGGACTGCCACGACTCCTGCAAGACCGGTCCGGTCGCGCTCGCCATGCCGACGGTGCGGTCCGCGGACTGACCCCTCCCCGAACTATCGCTCCGGCCCGTGCCCTTCGGCGCGGGCCGGAGCTCCTGTGTACAGGCCGTCCATCAGGAGCCTGATCTGGCGGTCGGCCTGCCCCTTCCAGTCGCCGGCCACGTCCAGCCGCAGCAGGCCGCCCATGGCCCGGACCACGTCGGCCGTCTCCATGTCGGCTCGGAGCGTCCCGGCGGCGACGCCCGCGGTGAAGAGCGCGTCGATGGTGTCGTAGACCTTCGCGTACGACTCCTCCGCCCCGCCCGAGCGCAGCGCCTGGGACATGTGCTGCTTCGTGACGAGCAGGCCCGCCAGCCGGCCCATGAACTCGCGCAGCGCCCGGTCCGGCGGGAGGGTCGCGAGGAGGTCCGCCGCGTCGGCGCACAGCTGGTCGACCTCGTGCTCGTAGGCCGCGAGGACCAGTGACTCCCGGGTCGGGAAGTGCCGGTAGAGGGTGCCGATGCCGACCCCGGCCGCCCTGGCGATGGCGTCCAGCGGCGCGTCCTTGCCGGTGCGCGTGAACTCCTCCAGCGCCGCCGCCACCAGCTTCTCGCGGTTGCGGCGGGCGTGGGCGCGCACGGGCCGTGCGGGTCCCTGTTCGTTCATGCCGTACTCCCCTCCAGGCCGGTCACCGTACCGGGCATCCTGCCCACTTGCTTACCGGAGGATCCTCCGTTAACGTTTCCGCTACCGGAGGATCCTCCGGTATCAGTGATGGTAACCACTGCGCACATCGAACGGAGTCATGCCGTGGACACGGTTTCTCTCGGTGACCTCACCACCTCCGCCCAGGGTCTCGGCTGCATGGGCATGAGCGAGGGATACGGCCCGACCAGCTGGGACGACGCGATCGCCACCATCCACCGGGCCCTCGACCTCGGGGTCACCCTCATAGACACCGCCGACGCCTACGCCTTCGGGCACAACGAGGTGCTGGTGGGCCGGGCGATCGCGGGCCGGCGGGACGAGGTCCAGCTCGCCACGAAGACCGGCATCGACCGCATGGGCGGCGACACCTGGGCGCTGCGCGGCGACCCCGGCTACATCAGGCGCGCCTGCGACGCCTCCCTGCTGCGGCTCGGCGTCGACCACATCGACCTCTACTACCTGCACCGGCCGCCGCAGAACGCCGAGATCGAGGAGTCCGTCGGCGCCATGGCGGAGCTGGTGAAGGAGGGCAAGATCCGGCACATCGGCCTCTCCGAGGTGAGCGGCGAACTGCTGCGGCGCGCCCACGCCGTGCACCCGGTCACGGCGGTGCAGAGCGAGTACTCGATCTGGTCCCGGGACCTGGAGACCACCGTCGGGGACGCCCTGCGCGAGCTGGGCGTGGCCCTGGTGGCGTACTCGCCGCTCGGCCGGGGCTTCCTGACCGGCACGGTCGACGTGACCGCGCTGCCGGCGAGTGACGCGCGGCGGCGGCTGCCCCGGTTCCGGACGACGGACAACGACGTGATCGCGGACGCCGTCCGCGCCCTGGCGGAGGCCAAGGGCGTGACCCCGGCACAGCTGGCGCTGGCCTGGGTGCGGGCCCGGGGTGCACACCTCGGGGTGCCCGTGGTGCCGATCCCGGGGACGAAGCGCGTGAAGTGGCTGGAGCAGAACGTGGCCGCCGCCGCCATCGAGCTGACCGCCGACGAGGCCGCCACACTGGACGGGCTGGCCGCGCGGACGGTGGGCGGCCGCTACTGAACGGCACCGGCGCCGGAACCGGGGCGAGGGCACACGCGCCGAGGCCGCGGCGCGTGTGACTGCCCTCACACAACCCGGGTCGAACTTCTCCCGCTCCACCCCGTCCTGCCGATGTCCCAAAGAACCCACCGGACACGGAGAAGAACATGACCACGCCCCTGACCGATCCCCTGACCACCGGAACGCACACCGTCGAGATCGACGGCCTCGTGCAGCGCTACCACGTGCACGGCACGGGTCCGGTGTGCGTCGCGCACTCCGGCGGCCCGGGGATCGACTGGGAGTACCTGCGGATGCCCGAACTGGAGCGGCACCTCACGGTCGTCTACCCGGAGCCGATCGGCAGCGGGGCCTCGGGCCGGCTGCCGTCCCACCCCAACGGCTACACGCGGGCCCGCTACAGCCGGTTCCTCGGCGCACTCCTCGACCACCTCGGCGTTCCCGAGGTGCACCTGCTGGGCCACTCGCACGGCGGCTTCGTCGCCCAGTACCACGCCCTGCACCATCCCGAGCGGCTCGCCGGGGTGATCCTGTACGAGAGCCTGCCGGTGACCGGTCCCGAGCACACCGACGAGACCGTGCGCCAGGTGGCGGCGTTCGCCGCGCGGCATGCCGGCCACCCCGGGCTCCCCGAGGTCCTGGCCGCCTTCCAGGCCATGCCCGCCGTCACCGACGACGCGGCGCAGACCGCCGTCGCCCGGGCGCTGTTCCCCGCCTACTTCGCCGACTACTGGGGCCGGGAACAGGAGTTCGCGCCCATCCGGGCGGCCGTGCGGGCCACGTACGTCTCCGGCGTGGACGAGGACCTGTCCCCGATCGTCTTCGACGACCGGGCCGGACTCGGCAAGATCACCGTGCCCACCCTGGTGCTGGCCGGCCGCCACGACTTCATCTGCGGGGTGCGGTGGGCCGAGGAACTGCACAGCCTGGTCCCCGGCTCGGAGCTGGTGATCCTGGAGAACAGCGGGCACTTCGGCCACATCGAGGAGCCGGAGGCCTTCACGGCGGCGGTGACGGGGTTCGTGACGAGCGGCCGTTAGGCGAGCCGCCTTCCCGAGAGAGAACGATCCGAAAGAGAATCGGAGCCATGAGCAGAGTCGTTGAGCCGTCCGTCGCCGAACAGTCCGAGGCCGAGGCGCTCTTCCAGTTCGAGACCCGCGCCCCCGAGTCCGTCCGCACCGCGCTCGGCATGAGCGCCGCACGCATCGGCGGCGGAGTGGTGCTGTCGATGACCGACGACGTCACCCACTTCTGGAGCAAGGCCCTCGGCTTCGGCGTCGCCACCCCCGTCACCGCGGACCTCGTCAAGGAGGTCTGCGACTTCTACCGCGCGGCGGGCACCCCGCAGGCCGTCCTCCAGATCGCCCCGGCCTTCCTGCCCGAGGACTGGGCGGACATCTGCGAGCAGGAGGGCATCACCGCGTCGGGCTCGGCCTGGGTGAAACTCGTCTGCCCGGTCGACGAGGCCGTCGCCCGCGCCGACGCGTCCGGCCGGTCCCCCGACGGGATCCGCGTCGCCCCGGTGGAGGCCGGACAGGCCGACGTATGGGGCGAGGTGATGATGACGGCGTTCGGCATGCCGGTCGAGCCCTACGCGCGGATGGCGGCCGGCAGCGTGGGGCAGCCCGGCTGGCATCCCCACGCGGCCTGGCTGGACGGGGAGTTGGTCGGCACGGGCACGATGTACGTCCGCGACGGGACGGCCCAGTTCTTCGCCGGCTCCGTCGCGGCGCACGCCCGCAACCGCGGCGGCCAGACCGCGCTGCTGGCCGCCCGGGCCCGCCGGGCGCAGCAACTGGGGTGCGGGACACTCGTCGCCGAGACCGGCGCCGAGACCCCCGGCACCCACAACCCCTCCCTGCACAACATGCTCCGCCTGGGCTTCGAGGTGGCCTACGAGCGCCGCAACTGGCTCTGGAAACCGACCGCCTGATCCGGCGGCCCTGCCGCCCGGACGCTGCGTGCCACCACCTCGGCGGCGGCACGCAGCACGGCCGTGCACCTGGCGCGGACCGGGCGCGGACCCGGTCCGCGCGTCCGCCCCGGCGACTTACGATGAGGCGTGTACTCCTGGAGTGAAGCCCTCACCCTGACCTCGGCGAGCGCCTGGGACGAGCTCTTCACCGGCCTGCACGGCGCCAGCCGGATCAGCGTGCCCGACCACGACGCGCCGTGGCGCGCCCGCCTGGAGTGGCAGCAGTCGACGGCGTACGGCGTCGCCCTGTGCGGCGGCGGGCGGGAGGTGGTGCAGCGGGAGACCCGGCACATCCGGTCCGACCCGCGGGGCACCTACGAACTCCTCGTCCCGCTCGCCGGTACCGCCTGGGTGGAACAGGGGCCGTCGGCCGCGGAGATCCGGGCCGGGAGCATGGTGCTGTGCGACATCGACCGTCCGATGAAGTTCGCACATGACGCGGACTTCCTGTCGATCGCCTTCATCATGTCCGGCGAGGACGTCTCCGCGCGCAGCCGGATCGCGGCCGGCGAACCGCAGTTGCTCGGGGCCGAGCGCGGACTGGGCCGGATCGTCCGGCAGTTGACGACCACGCTCCACGAGGAGCGCGAGGAACTGTCGGAGACCACCTTCGACCTCGCCTGCGACCGGCTGCTCGACCTGGTCTGCCTGGCCGCGGAGGGCGGCACCGACACGGCGCCCGCCGGTCAGCGGGCGACGGTCGAGGCCGCGGTGCGCCGCTACGTACGGCAGCACGCCTGCGAACGGGACCTGGACGTCGTCGCCGTCGCGGGGGCGCTCGGCTGGTCGGTGCGCTATGTCCAGCAGGTGCTCCAGGAGGCCGGCACCACGGCCCGGGACCTGATCCGCCGCGAACGGCTGAACGCGGCCCGCGAACGGCTGGCCGGGCCGGGCTGGGCGTCGTACTCGATCGCGCAGATCGCGCACTCCTGCGGCTTCGGCAGTCACGCGTCGTTCGCGACCGCGTTCCGGGCGGAGTTCGGGACGACCCCGAGCGAGGCCCGGCGGCGACGCGCTAGCTGAAGTAGCGGCGCGGGTTGTCGACCAGCATCGTGGTCAACTGGTCCTCCGTGACGCCTGCTCGGCGCAGGGCCGGGACGACCTGGTCGTGCAGGTGGGTGTAGTGCCAGTCCGGTGCGATCTGCTCCTTCACGCCGGGCGGGAACCAGTCGATGTGGCAGGACGCGTCGTGGGAGAGCACCATCCGCCCGGCGAGCCCCTCGGCGGCGAGGGCCGCGACGGTCGCCACCCGCTGGTCGCCGGGGAGCAGGATGTCGAGGCCGAAGCGGTCCATGCCGACGTACGAGCCGTTGTCGATGAGTTCGTGCAGGTAGTCCAGATCGGCGGTGTCACCGCTGTGCCCGACGACCACCTTGCCGAGGTCCGCGCCCTCGCTGCGCAGGATCTCCTGGGCGACCAGGCCGGTGCGTGCGGTGGCGCTGGTGTGCACGGTGATCGGGGCGCCGGTCCGCAGATGGGCCTGGGCCACGGCGCGCAGCACCCGCTCCACGCCCGGGGTGAGCCTGTCCTCGATCGCGCACTTGAGGAACGCGGCCCGGATCCCGGTGCCCGCGATGCCCACGGTGAGTTCGCGGACGAACAGCTCGGTCATGCCCTCGGCACCGCCGAGCAGGGTGCCCGGGCCGTGGTAGCGGAAGTAGTCCGGGACGTCGGCCAGGGTGTAGATGCCGGTGGCCGCCACGATGTTGAGGTCGACCTGCTCGTTGACCCGGGCGACGCGCGCGACGTCGCGGCCGAGACCGATGCAGGTGGGGTCGACGATGGTGGTGACGCCGGTGGCGGCCAGCGCCTTGAGCCGGGTCACGGCGTCGTCGACGCGCTCCTGCTCGTCCCAGGTCTCCGGGAGGCTCTGCCGGAACTCCTCGCTGAGCACGAAGACGTGCTCGTGCATCAGTACGGTGCCGAGGTCGTCGGCGGGTACCGGGCCGCGGACCGTCTGGACCGTGGGTACCGTCCCGGCCGGGGAGTCGGTGGTCATGGGTTGTTGTCGCCTTCCTGCGCATGACGTGGGAAGACCGACTTTTCCAGCGCGGGGGCCACACCGTCTTTCGCGTCGACGCACGGTTCTTTCGCCTCGGCGTACTCCGCGGACATGAGCGGCAGCGAGAGATGGCCCAGGTCGCCGGGCGGGGGTGTGCGCAGCGACCACAGGGGGGCGGGGGTGCCGTCGGCGACCGCGGCCGGGGCGTCGGTCAGGTTCATGCGCTCGCGCAGGCGGCCGTAGAAGTCCATCGGCGCGAGCCTGACCACCCGCAGCCGGGTCGGGGCGGCGTACACGCCGATCCAGTCCCCCGGCTCCAGCACGCCGCGCACCTGGCCGTCGACGCTGACCGCGGCCTGCCCGGAGCGTTCCAGGACGCGCAGGCCGACCGCCTCGTTCGCGGCCGTGACGACCGAGCGGTTGAACGCCATGTGCGGGGCGACCGCGGTGAAGACGAGGCCCTCCGCGCAGGGCGAGACGACGGGCCCGCCGGCGGCGAAGCTGTAGGCGGTCGAGCCGGTCGGCGTCGCCACCAGCAGCGCGTCGGCGGAGTAGGAGGCGAGCAGCCGGCCCGAGACGTACACGCCGACGGAGACCTGGCGGTCCCGGGACAACTTCTCCAGCACGATGTCGTTGACGGCGGTGACGTGCAGCGGGATGCCCCAGTCGGTGTCCTCCTCACAGTCCGTGCGTACCTGGGGCGGCGGCAGCAGCGGCCCGCGGCCGTACTGCATCAGACGCTCCATGTCGGCCGGCACCTCAAGGCGCCGGGAGGCGCGCATGGTGAGCAGCAGTCTGCTGTCGACGGTGTACCGGTCCTCGCGGATCGCGTCCAGCGCCTCCCGCACCGAGCAGACCGGCACCTCGGTCAGGAAGCCGACCCGGCCCAGGTCGACGCCGAGGACCAGCGCGTCGTTGCGGGCGGCGAGCCGGGCGCCGCGCAGGAAGGTGCCGTCCCCGCCGAGGGTGACGATCAGGTCCGGGTCGCCCGCGGCCGCGACCTCCTCCCCGGAGTGGTGCCGTCCGCCGTCGTGCCACACGTCGATGTCGGTGCACCGCACGTCGTGCTCCGCCGCCCACGCCCGTACCTCACAGGCCGCGTCCACCGCCTCCGCGCGCCCGCCGTGCACCACAAGTCCGAGCCCGTTCACCGTCATCTCCGCCTCCAGGACACCGTGGCCGGCTGCTGCTCCCACGCTGTCACGGGCGGGGCGGATCTGTCGGGCGGAGCGGGATCACAGTCCGGATCGGGGTCCGGATCGGGCTCCAGATCGGGGTCCGGCTCACAGTCCGAGGGAGATGGCCAGCCGGGTGAGCTCGGCGGTGGTGTTGATGTCGAGCTTGGCGCGGATACGGCGCAGGTAGGCGTCGACCGTGTGCCGGGAGAGCCCCATCAGCCGGGCCGCCTGGAGGTAGGTGCAACCCGCGGCGATGTGCTTCAGCGTCTCGCGCTCACGCGGGGCCAGCGCGACGGCGACGGTCTCGGTGTGCTGGGTGACTGCGGTGAAGCTCATGAGCGGGATCCTTCGCATGAGGTCGGCCGAGATTGACCAATAGGGGCGATTTGTCCGTTTACAAAACCCTGACAACGCGAGGTCATGACGCTGTCCGCCGACTGTCACAGGCGCGTCACAGGGACCTGGGGGGCCGGTGTGCCACGCGCCCGGGGTGGCAGCGGCGGCGGATTGGTGCTCATCGGCGGCCGGGATCATCCTGGGGAGAGAGCCGGCCGTGCAGGTTCCGCGAAGGATGAGCGGCGATGGAACGACGTCCCACCCCTCCCAGCCAACCGGCGCAGACGCACGCCGTGCCCCAGGGGGCCCGCACCGCCACGGTCACGGTCGACGAGCGGGGCATGGTGTCCGGCTGGAGTGACGGTGCCCGGCTGCTGCTGGGGTACCCGCCCGCCGAGATCCTGGGACAGCAGGCCGCCAGACTGCTCGCCGACCCCGACCGGGACGCGTGGCGGGAGGCGGCCGCCGGACCGCGCTGGAGCGGGACCGCGGCGCTGCGCCACCGCGACGGGCACCGGCTGGACCTGGACGTCCTGGTCCACCGCAGGCCCTCCGGCGAACGGCCGGGCGGCACGGAGTGGCTGGTGGTGTCCCCCGTGGCCGGCCCGGCGGCGGCCGCCGCGGGCGAGGCGCTCGGCGAGTGGGCCTTCCAGCAGTCGCCGTGCGTCGCGGCCGTCTTCGACGAGGGGCTGCGGCTGGCCCGGGCGAGCGTCGCGACGCAGCGCACGCTGTCGCTGGCGGAGGGGATGATGCGGGGGCTGCGGCTGACGGACGTCGTGCCGTACGAGGGCAGCGCCGAGGCCGAGGCCGGCATGCGACGGGTCCTGGACGGCGCCGGGCCGGAGGAGATCAGCCTCCATCTGGATCCGGCCGACCCGGAGCGCACCTGGCACGCGTGGCTCATGCCGCTGAAGGACGCGGACGGCCGGGTGCGGGCGGTGGCCCTGACGGCCCACGCCGACGCCTCCCAGCAGCTGGTACGGCGCCGGATGCTGCTGCTCAGCGAGGCCGGGGTGCGCATCGGCACCGGCTCCGACGCGCAGCGCACCGCGCAGGAACTGGCCGAGGTCGCCGTCCCCGCGTTCGCCGACGTCTGCGCCGTGGACCTGCTGGACGCTCCCCGGCACGGCGCACCGCCGCCCGACGGCGTCGCCCTGCGCCGGGCCGCCGTGCGCTCGGCACCCGACGGGCCGCCGCTCCCCCGGCCCTCCGGCGAGGTGCTGCGCTGCCCGCCGTGGTCGCCGCCGGGCCGGTGCCTGGCCGAGGGGCACGGCAGGGTGTACCCGGCCGGCGACGAGGTCGTGGGCCGCTGGGCGCGGGAGGATCCGCAGGCCGCCTCCTGGGTCCGGGAGAGCGGGGCGCACTCACTGCTGGCGGTGCCGCTCAGGGCGGGCGACCTCACCTTCGGTGCGGCCCTGTTCGGGCGGAGCCGGCGCACCGAGCCGTTCGACGCGGACGACCTGTGGCTGGCCGAACAGCTCGCGGCCCGTACGGCCACCAGCATGCAGGGTGCCGTACGCACCCAGCGGCAGCACACGACCACGATGACGCTGCAGCGCAGCCTGCTCCCCCAGACCCTGCCCGAGCAGGCCGCCCTGGACATCGCCACCCGCTATCTGCCGTCGGTCAGCCAGGCCGGGGTGGGCGGCGACTGGTTCGACGTCATCCCGCTGTCCGGGACCCGGGTCGCGCTCGTGGTGGGCGATGTCGTCGGCCACGGCATGCGGGCCGCCGCCACCATGGGCCGGGTCCGCACCGCCGTCCGCACCCTGGCCGACGTCGACCTGCCGCCCGACGAACTCCTCAGCCACCTCGACGACCTGGTCGTCCATCTCTCCGCCGAGGAGGCCGGTGCCGACAACTCCGCCGACACCGCCGGCGGCGTGGGCACGACCTGCCTGTACGGCGTGTACGACCCCGTCACCCGGCGGCTCTGCGCCGCCCGGGCCGGCCACCCGCCGCCCGCCGTGGTCACCGCGGGCAGCGTCCGCTTCCTCGACGTCCCGGCCGGACCCCCGCTCGGCCTGGGCGGGCTGCCCTTCGAGTCGTACGAGACGGAACTCCCCGAGGGCAGCCTGATCGCCCTCTACACCAATGGTCTGCTCGAACCCCGCGAGCACGACATCGACGACGCCCTCGACACGATGTTCGCCGCGCTCGCCCGCCCCGCCCGGAACCTCGACTCCGTCTGCGACCGGGTCCTGACGTCCATGCTCACCCACCGCCCCGACGACGACATCGCCCTGCTCGTCGCCCGCACCCGGGCCCTGCACGCCGACCGGGTCACCACCTGGGAGCTGCCCTTCGACCTCGCCGCCGTCGCCGAGGCCCGCAAACTGGCCACCGAGCAGCTGGCCGCGTGGCACCTGGAGGAGGCCGCGTTCATCACCGAGCTGATCGTCAGCGAGATGGTCACCAACGCGTTCCGGTACGGCCGCCCGCCCGTCCGGCTCCGTCTGATCCACGACGACCACACCCTCACCTGCGAGGTCTTCGACTCCAGCAACACCGCCCCGCACATGCGGCGGGCCCATACCTACGACGAGGGGGGACGCGGTCTCCTCCTGGTCGGCCAGCTGACCCAGCGCTGGGGCACCCGGCACGCGGGCACGGGCAAGACCGTCTGGGCCGAGCAGTACCTTGCCGAGGTCGGATGAAGTCTGCCGCCGCTCGGCAGCGCCCCGAAGGGGCGCGGGGCTGTATCTGATATGCGGCTCCGCCGCGTGGGCGCGACCAGCCACAACGGCGCCGCAGACGAACAACGGCGCATGGCGGCCCTCCCGGCGGAGCGCTCAGCGGCGGAACACGGGGCGGGCCCAGCCCGGCGGCCGTGGGGCGCGGGCCGCGTCCCGCCCGACCGTCGGCGGGCCGTCGGCCGACCGCTGCTCGGCCGGCTCCTCCGCCGCCCCCGCCGGACCGGCGCCGTACGCGGCCAGCCGCAGTTCGCCCACGAACTCCAGGCAGGAGCCGTACCGGTCCTCGGGGACCTTGGCCAGCGCCCTCGCGAACACGTCGTCGAGCGCCGGCGGCAGCCCCGCCCGCACCTCGCTGAGCGCGGGCGGGGCGTCGTACTGGTGCGCCCACAGCAGCGCGATGTCCTCGTCCCGGACGAACGGCGGGCCGCCGGCGAGCATCTCGAAGACCACGCAGGCGAGGCTGTAGAGGTCGCAGCGGCCGTCCACCGGGCGCCCCGAGATCTGCTCGGGGGCCACGTAGTCCAGCGTGCCGACGAACTCGCCGACCGTCGTGAACCCCGTCAGCGACAGCGACTTCTTGGTGAGGCCGAAGTCCGTGAGATAGACGTGCTCCGGGTGGTCGCTGTCGGTGCCCTGCGCCACCAGCACGTTGCCGGGTTTCACGTCCCGGTGCACGAGGTCGTGCTCGTGCGCCGCGTCCAGCGCGGAGGCGACCTGGCCCGCGATCCGCAGCGCCGCGTCCACCGGCAGCACGCCCTCCTTGTCGAGCAGCGCGCGCAGGTCCGGGCCGGACACGTAGCGCATCGCGATGTACAGCACGCCGTCCGTCTCGCCGGCCTCGAAGATCGGCACGATGTGGGGGTGGTCGATGGCGGCGGCGACCCGTGACTCGTGGGTGAAGCGGCGGCGGAAGGTGTCGTTGCGGGCCATCTCGGGGGCCAGCAGCTTCAGGGCGACGGTCCGGTCCAGGCGCAGGTCCGTGGCGCGGTAGACGACGGCCATGCCGCCGCGTCCGATCTCGCCCTGGACCTCGTAGCCCGCGATGCGCGTCGCCATCACCCGTCCACCCCGTAGCTCCAGAAACCTGCCCAAATCGTATCCAGGGGTGCGGTGCACGCGCGAGGCCGCTTGATCGGCTCCGCCGCCGCGGCCGGCGTCCGTGCCACCCTGCTGGTCGGTCCGCAGTCCCGGGGTGGTCGACCCCGTGCTCTCCAGTAGGCCCGCGGCCCTCGAGCGGGGCACGTTCCGACGGTTCGGGACTTGACACGGGGCACGGGCGCGGGCGCGGGGCACGGGGAGATCCGCGATCAGGAGGGCGTCGCCTGCCAGCCGGTCCAGCGCGACACGGTCACGAGGACGACCGGGCCGCCGGGTGGGCGCTCCCGGTACTGCGGGTATTTCTCGCGCAGCGGCTCGACGACGTCCGCGTCGGCGGGAACCACCCTCGCCTCGCCGTCCGCCCGGACCCACCACAGGCGGTCCCAGTTCTCGTCGTACGCGTCCACGAGCAGGCTGACGGCCGGCCGCGCGGCGATGTTGCGCAGCCGCTTGAGGCGGGGTGTGGTCTTGGGCTTGTGGTCCACGGCCGTGACGATCCCGTCGGTGCCGTGCCGTGCGAAGACGACCGGCACCAGATGGGGCCGGCCGGCCTCGTCCACGGTGGCGAGCCGTGCCACCCGGGCCGCGGCGAACCGGCGCCGTGCCTCGTCCTCGGCCAGCTCCGACACCACGCACCCCGCTTCCGTCAGACCCGGCCCAGCACGTCGAGCACGTCGGCGTCCGTCAGTTGCCCGAAGTCGTCGTACCACTGTCCGACCGCGCTGAACACGGCCGGCCGGCAGGGGCAGACGACGAGGTCGGCCTCGGCGGCGAGCGCGTCCAGGGAGTCGGGCGCGCCGACCGGGACGGCCAGCACGGTCCGTGCGGGGCGCCGGCCCCGGATGTGGCGCAGTGCGGCGCGGGCGGTGGAGCCGGTGGCGAGGCCGTCGTCGACGACGAGCACGGTACGGCCGCGCAGTTCGGGCGGCGGACGGCCCTCCCGGTAGCGGCGCTCGCGGCGGCGCAGTTCCTGCCGCTCCCGCTCGACCACGGGGGCGAGGTCGTCCTCGGTCAGGCCCAGGTGGGCCAGGGTCGCCGGGTCGAGGAGCGGAGGGTCGTCCCCGGCGATCGCGCCGACGCCGAACTCCTCGTGGTGCGGGGCACCGATCTTGCGTACGACGAGCACGTCGAGCGGGGCCACAAGCTCCCGCGCCACCTCGGCGGCCACCGCCACCCCGCCCCGGGGCAGCGCCAGGACGATCGGGTCGGGCAGGGCGCCCTCGTCGCGCAACCCGGCCAGTGCCGCGGCGAGTTCGCGGCCTGCGTGCGCGCGGTCCCGGTAGCGCATGGGGCGTCCTCTCCGGCCGGGGTCGGTCCCCCTCCTCCATGGTCACACCGGGTGCGGCGGCGGGTGACATCGGAGGTGGGACGGTAACGGCCCGGTGGGCGCCGGTCGCCGGACGGGTCCGGTCAGTGGCCGGTGGGGGCGTCCCCGCGGAACGCCCCGGCCACCACGGGGACCAGCTGCCGCTCGATCTGCTCGGCGGACAGGGCGGCCAGCTCGGTGCCGATGGGTGCCAGGGCGAGCCAGTTCAGCAGGCCGGCCGCGCACCGCGTACGGAAGATCAGTTCCTCCTCGCCGACCCCGGGAAGGTTCGCCGTCAGCACCCGGAGGGCGTCCCGGCGGCTCCGGTCGAACTTGGCGGCCAGCCGGTCCCATCCCTCGGGCGGGTCGATGCCGACGCGCGCCACGGTCCGCATCATGGCCAGGTCCTGTCCGCCGGCCGCCAGCGCGCGCATCATCGGCCGGGCGAACGCCGTCGCCACGTCCTGGAGTGTCGCGTCGGAGCCGAGCGCGTTGAGCTCCAGGAGCTGCGCGTCCAGATACCGCTCCAGCGCGTGCTCTATCGCGGAGTCGCACAGCGCCTTCAGCGACCCGAAGTGATAGCTCACCGCGGCGACGTTGGCTCCGGCGCGATCCGTGATCTCGCGGAGTGTCACGCCCTCCTGGCCTCGCTGCGCGAGCAACTCCAGGGCGGCCGTCTGCAGGCCGTCCCGGGTGCGCTGACCGGCCTCCCGGCGCAGATCCGTCCTTTTCGCCCCTGTCACGCCATGAAGTCAAGCAGCCGCTTGACTTCATTGTCAAACGGCGCGCGACACACAATTCAAACAGTCGCTTGACAGCTCGCGCGGCCCGTCCATAAAGTCAATCGAGCGTTTGATTAACCAAGACGCGAGAGACGCCGTCGCGCCGGATCCCGATCCCGGATCCCGCGAACGAACCTGGAGGAACACGACATGAAGCTGCTCAGCCGGAAGTCGATCACCGCCGCCACCGCAGTGGCGGTCCTGGGAGGTCTGTCCATAGCCGCCGTCCCGTCGCAGGCGGCAAGCCCCGCCCACACCGGCGCGGCGGCCCACAGCAGTACCGCGGTCCCGGACCTGACCCCCCGCCAGCTGGCGGAGCTGCCGCTCACGGACCGTCACCTGACCAAGCACGAGAAGCGGAATCTCGCGATCGTCCTGCGCGACTACCACGTGGCGGAGGGCAAGAGCATCGACGTCAAGACGTTCGTCGACAGCTTCGCCGAGGACGGCGTCTTCAACGACATGGTCCCCGGCGTGGCCTACCGGGGCGAGGCGCTCGGCAACGTGCTGCCCTACATGGCCAACCTCTTCCCCGACGTCCACCGCGAGCTCAAGCGCATCACCGTGAACGGCGACGTGATCAGCATCGAACTGTCGATCCAGGGCACGTTCGAGGGGCCGCTGCAGTCGCCGGCGGGCACCGTCAAGCCGAACGGCGCGAAGATCGACGTACCGACCGCCGACTTCTGGTACCTGAAGGACGGCAAGGTCGAGCAGTTCAACTGCTTCGTCGGCTACTCGACCATGTACAAGCAGATGGGCATCGACTTCGACTGGGCCTCGGCCGTCAAGAACCACTGAGCCGCTTCCGGCGGGTGATGCGCGGCGCCACCGGCCGCACATCACCCGCCGGCTTCCGTGTACCCGCCGGCTCCCGTAATCGCCGATGTCCGTACCCACCGACTTCCGTCACACCGACTTCCGTCACGCCGGCGCTTCCGGAGCAGGAAGCCGTCCGGCAAGGAGATTCCGATGACCACCGCACCAGATCACGAGTTGACCGCCGGGGTGAAGGTCCCCCTGGTCGGTTTGGGGACCTACCTCATCCCGGACGAGGAGGCCGCGTCCGCCGTCGGGAACGCCCTGGCCGCCGGATACCGGCACATCGACACGGCCGAGGTGTACGGGAACGAGCGCGGCGTCGGCGAAGGACTGCGGCGCGGCATGCGGCAGGAAGGACTCGAACGCGGCGACGTGTTCGTGACGACCAAGCTGTGGCCGCTGACGGAGGAACGCAGCAAGACGGGCGAGGAGACCCTGCGGTCCCTCGACGAGAGTCTCGACCGGCTCGGCCTGGAGCAGGTCGACCTGTATCTGGTCCACGCCACGTTCGGGCATGAGCAACGCCTGGAGCAGTGGCAGGCACTGGTCGAGGCCCACAAGAGCGGCAAGGCGCGCGCGATCGGCGTCTCGAACTTCGACGCCGCCCACATCGACGAGCTGACCGAGGCGGGGCTTCCCGTTCCGCACGCCGACCAGATCGAACTGCACCCCTGGTCGCAGAAGCCCCGGCTCGTCGCCCACCTGCGCCGGAAGGGCATCACGCCCATCGCCTACAGCAGCCTGGTCCCGCTGTCGACCTGGCGCACGGCGCCCGGCCACCTGAGTGGGAAGACGCGGGAGATGCGCGCCGAGGGCGAGCGCCCCGACTCCCCCTTCAAGAGGCTGGCGGAGAAGTACGGCGTGACCGAGGCGCAGCTCCTGCTCGGCTGGGGCGTGCAGAACGACTATCCGGTGCTTCCCAAGAGCACCGACCCGGTCCGCATGCGCGAGAACCTCGACGTCTTCTCGTTCCGCATCGACGACGCCGACCTGGACCGCATACGCGACATGGACCGCGGAGCGGGGATCGCCTGGGGCGAAGTGGACCCCACCACACACGGCTGACCAGCACCGGAGCCGCCCACCGCCACTCGGAACCGATCATCAGAAAATTCGTACACGCGTTCTATACACTGTGTGTATAGTCCCGGCATGCCACTTTGGAGCAAGCTTCCGAGCAAGAAGAGGGAAAGACGGCCCTCCGGGTTCCGATCCGCCACCGGAACCCGGTCCGGCCGTTTCCGTCTGCCGGCGCTCACCGCCGCGGCCGTGTCGCTGACCCTCGCCCTGGCGGGCTGCGCACAGGTCGACACGACCTCGCCCGCCGACGCCCGCAACCACGCCGGCACGACGGCCCAGGCCCGGTTCGGGACCGTCGACTGCCGCGAGGCGAAGTGCATCGCGCCCACCTTCGACGCGGGGCCCAGCGAGAACTCGGCACGACTGCTCGACATCCTCAAGGAGAAGCACGTCCCGGCGACCTTCTTCCTGCTGGGCAAGCGGCACATCGAGAAGTACCCGCAGCTGGTGAAGCGGATGGCGGCGGAGGGACACGAGGTCGCCAGCCACACCTGGGACCACAAGATCCTCACCCGCATATCCGACCGCCAGATACGCGAGGAGCTCACCCGCACCGACGACGCGATCGAGCACCTCACCGGGCGCAAGCCCACACTGATGCGCCCGCCGCAGGGCCGGACCGACGCGAACGTGCACCGCATCTGCCGGCAGCTGGGCCTCTCCGAGGTGCTGTGGAGCGTGACCGCGAAGGACTACATGACCACCGACTCGGCGCTGATCGAGAAGCGGGTCCTGGACCAGGCCTCCCGGGACGGCATCATCCTGCTGCACGACCTCTACAAGGGCACCGTGCCCGCCGTTCCCGGCATCATCGACGCCCTCAAGGCGCGCGGGTACGTGTTCGTGACGGTCCCCCAGCTGCTCGCCCCCGGCAAGGCCGAACCGGGAAAGGTGTACCGGCCCTAGCCCCCTCGGCTCGCCTCCGCCTCGGCACACCCGGCACCCCAGGCAAGCTTCTAACAAAATAATCATCGAAATTGTCAACAATCCTGGGCCTCCTTGCCTACAGTCGGGGACTCGACAGAGCCGCACAGCAACCCGCTGTACAAGGAGGTCCACGGGTGGAGATCAACCGCAGAACCGTGATCCGGGGCGCCGCAGCCATGGCCGCGTTCGGAGTCGCCGAGGGCGCGGCGGGCACGGCGTTCGCCGGTACCGCGTCGTCGGCCGACTCGTCGACCACGACCTCGGCGTACTCGCTGGAGCTCGACTCCACCGCCTGGTCGTACGACTCGGCCAACGACGTGTACTACCAGCTCGGCAAGGTGTACGTCACCGCCCCGGCCGCCACGGACATCGAGAACCTGTCGATCTACGTGCCGGGCGCCTACCTGACGGCCACCGCCAACAGCGACGGGGCCACGTACACCGCGACGGTCAACCCGAAGGGCACCGTCGGCGCGTACTCGGGACGCACCGCGCCGATCGTGATCCCGGTCAACACCCCCGGCTACGCCGCCCAGAAGCCGGCCACGTCCTACAGCTACAGCAGCGTGTCGCAGTACCTCGCGGCCGGGCACATCTACGTGTGGCCGGGCCTGCGCGGCCGGGACAGCTCCACCAGCACCCGTTCCGACGCGGCCCCCTGGGGCGTGACCGACCTCAAGGCCGCGGTCCGCTTCCTGCGCTACAACCGGAACGTCCTGCCCGGCAGCACGGACGACATCGTCCTGTTCGGCATGAGCGGCGGCGGCGCCCAGGACACCGTGGCCGGCGCGTCCGGCGACAGCCCTCTGTACCACCCCTACCTGCGCACGATCGGCGCGGCGATGCAGGACGCCAAGGGCCGCCCCCTCAGCGACGCGGTCGCCGGCGTCATGGCCTGGTGCCCGATCACCAGCCTGCACGAGGCCAACCTGTCCTACGAGTGGAACATGGGCCAGTTCGCCTCGACGGGCACCCGCGCGACCAGCACCTGGACCAGCGCCTACTCGGCGGACCTCGCGAAGGCCTGGCCCAGGTACGTCAACCGCCTCGGTCTGCGCGACGAGCGGGGCAGGCGCCTGAAGCTGACCGAGTCCGGCAGCGGCACCTACCTGGCCGGCAGCTACTACGACCACCTGATCGAGGTGATCACCACCTCGCTGAACAACTTCCTGGCGGACAACACCTTCCCGTACACCATCACGACGATGGGCGGCCCGCCCGGATCGGGCCAGACGGGCTCCTCCACCACGTACGAGACCGTCGACGACTACATCGCCTACCTCAACACGAACAGCACCTGGGTCACCTACGACGCCACGACCAACACCGCCACGGTGTCCGGCCTCCAGGGCTTCGTCACCAGCCAGAAGACCGCGAACAAGCCGGTCGGCGCATTCGACGGGTACTCCCGCGCGCAGACCGAGAACGGCGTCTTCGCCATGGGGCTCAACGCCCCGGCGCACTTCGCGCCGCTCACCCGTGACGTCATCGCGGCCAACGAGTCGACGTACGCCACGTACTCCGACTGGAGCTCCGACTACGGATCCGCGGCGTACGACAGCGACTTCGCGCTGAAGGACAGCGTCGGCAAGGACATGGCCTGGCGGGCCGACGCCTACAACCCGCTGTACTTCCTCTCGCCCGCCTTCGCCGGCTACCGCCGGTCGCAGCCGGCGCGCCACTGGCGCATCCGCACCGGCATCATGCAGGGCGACACCGCCAACACCACCGAGATCAACATCGCGCTGGCCCTGCAGAACTACGGCATCCGCGACGTCGACTTCGCCACCGTGTGGGCCCAGGGACACACCCAGGCCGAGCGCACCGGCAACTCCACGACGAACTTCATCAGCTGGGTGGAGTCCATCGTCAGGAAGTAATTCCCCGGTCCGGACGGCCCGGGCGCCCGACCGACGAGCCTCGGTCAGCGCCCGGGCACCGGAGCGGAGACGCCCCCGGCAGCTCGCTCGACGCCGCCGCCGGGATCCGAACCCCGGACCGCGTCTAGGACACCTGCCAGGTGAGGTGCAGCTCCTCCGGTGAACGGTGGATCATCGTCGGCCGCATGGTGACCGGACGGCCCTCCGCGAGCCGCAGGTCCGGGAGCCGGCGGGTCAGCTCCTCGACCGTGACCCGGAGTTGCTCGCGTGCCAGCTGGGCGCCGACGCAGGCGTGGGCGCCGAAGCCGAAGGCGAGGTGGCGGGCGGGGGCGGCCCGGGTGATGTCGAACGTATCCGGGTCGGGGTACCGCGCGGCATCCCGGTTGGCCGCCCCGAAGGCGACGAACAGCTCGGCCCCGGCCGGGAGTTCGGTGCCCGCCAGGGTGACCGGGCGGGTGGTGACCCGCCGGAAGCCCTGGAGCGCCCCGTCGTGCCGCGCCGCCTCCTCCACGGCGGCCGGGATCAGGTCGGGCCGCTCGCGGAGCAGGTCCCACGGGCGCCGGTGGCCGAGCAGGTGCAGGACGGTGGTGCCGATCAGCGCGGTCGTGGTCAGGTGCCCGGCGATCAGCAGGTTCTGCAGGTGGGCGACGGCCTCGTGGCGCTGTTCCAGGGGCAGTTCGGTGTGGCCGGGTTCGGTCACGGAGGCGACGATCTCCGTGGCCAGGTCCTCGCGTGGGTGGGTGTAGCGGTCGCGGGCGCAGCGGTCGAGGACGTGCTGCATGGCGACGACGTCCTCGGCGGCGGCAATCTGCTCGGCCTCCGGCAGCGGCCGGAACAGCAACTCCTCGGCGCGGCGCCCGCCGTGCACGACGAGGGGCACGTCGGCGGGGTCGAGACCGACGATCCGTCCGATGACCTCGCCGGGCAGCCGCATGGCGTAGGCCGACATCAGCTCCACCCGGCCGTCCGTCACGAAGCCGTCGACGAGGGCGGCGGCGCGGTCACGGGCGTACGGCACGGCCGCCGCGACCCGGGCCGGTGACAGCGCCCGCACCAGTGGCGCGCGCAGCCGCTGGTGCCGTTCGCCGTCCGAGGTGACCACGACCGGCCGGC
Source organism: Streptomyces sp. NPDC058464 (assembly GCF_042721035.1). NCBI lineage: Bacteria > Bacillati > Actinomycetota > Actinomycetes > Kitasatosporales > Streptomycetaceae > Streptomyces > Streptomyces sp. NPDC058464. Next base: position 14,627 of record NZ_JBHXMA010000045.1, on the reverse strand, counting down.
CGCCGAAGCCGCCGCCGAGCACGGCGAGCGCGGCGGGCGAGGGCATGACGTCCGGCCGTAACGCGTTCGCCGACGAGAACTCCTCCGTGCGGCGCAGCACTTCGCGGACGTCGGCGTCCCGGGCCACCAGCCAGGCGTCCAGTTCGGGCACCCGCACCAGCCCCTCCACGGCCCGTGCCCGCGCGTACTGCGGATAGGGATCGCGCATCAGGTCGTCGAGTCTGTCGTGCAGTTCGTGTTCCACGAGACGCCCCCCGGGACGACGACGGCGGTACGGACCGCGCTCATGGTGCCGTACCGCCGTGCCGTCGCGACAGGGCCGTGCGCGGCCCCGGTCAGAAGACGACCCACCACCCTTCGCGGGCCGCCTGCTCGGCCGTGTACGACACCCCGTCGGCCTTGAGTCCGGTGGCGTCGAGGAGGGTGATCTCGCCGCCGTGGTTGCCGAGTTGGGCGCCGCCGGAGAGCGGCACGGCGAGGGCGGCGCCGGCGGCGAGGGGGCCGGCCGGGACCGGGGAGGTCTGGCCGATGCGGTCGAGAAGGCGCCAGCCGGTGAGGTCGACCGGGGCGGACGAGGCGTTGAGGAGGGTGACGGTCTCCGCCTCGGGGGCGGGGCCGACCGGGTTGACCAGCGCGGCGACGATCCGGACCGGCCGGTCGCCGGGGGCGGGGCGGGAGGTGTCGACGTCGGGGAGGGTGTGGCCGGTGACGTCGTCGGTGTGCCAGGCCTGGCTCTGGAAGGCGAGGAAGATCCCGACCCAGCGCTCGGCGGCCTGGTCGTCGCCCGGGAAGCGGATCAGCAGTCCGCCGTCCTGCCAGACCCCGTCGTCGTCGGTGAAGCGGCCGCTGTTGCCCTGGTTCATGTGGATGTCGTGGACGCCGTTGCCGGGCAGGAAGCCGAACACCTTGTCCTTGACGCCGGTCTCGGGCCCCCAGCGCTCGCCGAAGAGGTACAGGCGGGCGCGGGAGTCGTCGACGGCCCGCCGGACGTAGTGGTCGAGCAGGTCGGCCAGGTCGTTGTCGGGTCCGGAGCGGTCCGCCGGCAGGACCCGCATCTTCGCCGGGTCGAAGAGGTTGCCGCGGACGAAGTCGAGGCCCGGGCCGCCGGGCCCGGGCGGCAGCGTGTTCCAGCCGCTCACCAGGCCCCCCAGACGGGCGGTGAGCGGGTGCTTGAAGTCGTCGTCGACGAGGTAGAGCAGTTCGGCGGGCTTCTGCTGCGAGAGGACGTTGACCGCGGCCCGGTAGTGGACGCCGGCGTCGTCGGCGAGGTGGATCTGGTAGTGCGGGCTGTCGGCGGCGCCCTCGCGCCGGGTGTCAACCGCCTTGGTGATCAGTACGCCATAGGTCTTCAACGGCATGATGACCAACTCCCCGTGAAGGCAGGCGGTTTGCCCGCCATGGCGGGAATCGTACGGGTCCCGGACCGGCGCCGGCCCGGGTTGGACGAATCTGCCGTTCATGTGAACATCCCGTGTGCGACCCGCGCCCGGTGGCCGGTTCCCTACGATCGTGCCGTGGTCAATTTCCTCCTCCAGCGGACGGCTCCGCTGCCGATCGACGAGGCGTGGCGCCGGCTCACGGAGTGGTCCCGGCACGCCGACGTGGTCCCGCTGACCCGGGTCACCGTGCTCACCGATCCCCCGACCCACGAGGGCACGATCTTCGTGGCCCGCTCCGGGTTCGGGCCGCTGTCGTTCGACGATCCCATGGAGGTGACCGTCTGGGACCCGCCGCGGGACGGCGGCTCCGGCCGGTGCCGGCTGGTCAAGCGCGGCCGGGTGGTGCTCGGCTGGGCCGAACTGGAGGTGCACCCCGGCCCCGGCGGCCGTACCCGGGTGGTCTGGCACGAGGAGCTGCGGATCCGGGGGCTGCCGTCGCTCTTCGACCCGCTGGTGCGCCGGACGTCCCGGGCCGTGTTCGGACGGGCGGTCAACTCGCTGCTCCGGCGGCCCTGACCGCGGTGCCGTACGACCGCCGTCCCCTTGGCAGACCCCGGCCGCAGGATGGACAGTGGCCGTCCGGTGCCGAACGGTCGCCGTGGGTCGATGCGGCCGGGAGGCTCGAAGGTGGCGTTCTTCTCGCCCGGGGAAGCGAAGCTGTTACGGGAGGCCGGGCATCCGCGCGGGTGGGCCCGCGGCGAGGTGCTCATGCGGGAGGGCGAGGAGGCGCACTCCGTCGTCCTGCTCACCGACGGCCTGGTCAAGGTGACGGTCGACTCGGCCAACGGCTACACCAGCCTGCTCGCACTGCGCGGCCCCGGTGAACTCCTCGGCGAGTTCTCCTGCATAGACGGCCGGCCGCGGGGTGCCACGGTCACCGCGATGCGCCGCAGCGAGGGCACGGTGGTCGCCGCGGAGGCCTTCCTGCGGCTCCTGGAGCGCGATCCGGGCCTGTGCCTGTCGGTGCTGCGCAGTGTCGTGGGCCGATTACGGGACTCCGACGGGCTGCGCGCCGAACAGGGCGCCCGCACCACCCGCGCCCGGGTCGCCGGGCTGCTCGTGAAACTCGCCGTGCAGTACGGGTCGGCCGCCCCGGAGACCCTGCCGGGCGCCGTCGCCGTGCAGGTCAACCAGCGTGAACTGGCCGCCGCCACCGGGGCGTCCAGGGAGTCGGTGGTGCGCTGCCTGCGGGCCATGCAGCAGGAGGGCCTGGTGGCCACCCGCCGGGGGCGGACCGTCGTACTCGACCTCGCGGGGCTGCGACGCTGGGCCGAGGACTGAACCGACGCGCTTGCGGCCCCGTGCGACCCGCGTGCAACCCGCGTGCACTCCGGGTGCATGAGAACGGAACTCCCGGCGCCGAATGCGTCATTTGACGCTGTACGGCGGCTGTGAAGGCGCTTCCATCGTCCCCTGGCGCCCGGACCGGTACGGCGATCGGGGGAACGGGCCGGGCGCTCCGGGGGAGCACACCGGGACGGCCGCCGACAGGGGGAGCTAGGCCACCGACCCGATCCGCCGCGCCGGGGCCTGCGAAGACGTCACGTCGTGGTGGATCGGGGTGTGCGCCCCGGTCAGGGCGACCCCGCTGCCGCCCCGGCGGTTCGCGACGATCTCGGCCGCGATGGACAGCGCGGTCTCCTCGGGCGTACGGGCGCCGAGGTCGAGGCCGATGGGCGAGCGGAGGCGGGCCAGCTCCAGCTCGGTGACGCCGACCTCGCGCAGGCGTTCGTTGCGGTCCAGGTGGGTGCGGCGGGAGCCCATCGCGCCGACGTAGGCCACCGGGAGGCGGAGGGCGAGCCGGAGCAGCGGGACGTCGAACTTGGCGTCGTGGGTGAGAACGCACAGGACGGTACGGCCGTCGACCTGTGTGCGCTCCAGGTACCGGTGGGGCCACTCGACGACGATCTCGTCGGCCTCCGGGAAGCGGGCCCTGGTGGCGAAGACGGGGCGGGCGTCGCACACCGTCACGTGGTAGCCGAGGAACTTGCCGACCCGCACCAGCGCGGACGCGAAGTCGATCGCGCCGAAGACGATCATCCGGGGCGGGGGGACGGACGACTCGACCAGCACCATGAGCGGTGCTCCGCACCGAGAGCCCTGCTCTCCGATCTCGAGGGTGCCGGTGCGACCCGCGTCCAGGAAGGCGGCCGCCTCGGCGGCGACCGTGCGGTCCAGCTCGGGATGGGCGCCGAAGCCGCCCTCGTGGGAGCCGTCGGCGTCCACGAGGAGGGCGCGGCCGAGGAGTTCCGGCGGCCCGGTGACGATCCGCGCGACCGCTGCCGCGTCCCCGTGCACGGCGGCGGCCAGCGCGGCCGCGACCACCGGCCGGACGGGGTCGTCCGCCCGTACCGGTGCGACGAGGATGTCGATGACGCCGCCGCAGGTCAGGCCGACGGCGAAGGCGTCGTCGTCGCTGTACCCGAAGCGCTCCAGGACGGTCTCCCCGTCCTCCAGCGCCTGCCGGCACAGCTCGTACACGGCACCCTCCACACAACCGCCGGAGACCGAGCCCACGGCGGTGCCCTCGGCGTCCACCGCGAGGGCGGCACCGGGCTGCCGCGGCGCACTGCCGCCGACCGCCACCACGGTGGCCACGGCGAAGTCCCGCCCGTCGGCGACCCACCGGTTCAGCTCCTCGGCGATGTCGAGCATGTCTGGGTCTCCTCACGGAACAACGGGTGTGTAGAGGGTTCGGTGAGCCGCGGGCTAGTTCACGCCCAGCCAGCTCTCAATGGGATTGAGGGCGAAATAGACCAGGAAGATCCCTGTCAGACCCCACATGAATGCCCCGATCTCCCGTGCCCTGCCCTGACCTGCCTTGATGGCGGTGTACGAGATGACGCCCGCGGCCACGCCGGTGGTGATGGTGTAGGTGAACGGCATCAGGACGACCGTCAGGAACACCGGAATGGCGGTGGCCCGGTCGGCCCAGTCGACGTGCCGGGCGTTCATCAGCATCATCGCGCCGATGACCACCAGGGCGGCCGAGGCGACCTCCTGCGGCACGATCGCGGTGAGCGGGGTGAAGAACAGGCAGGCCGCGAAGAAGAGTCCGGTCACGGCCGAGGCGAGGCCCGTGCGGGCGCCCTCGCCGACGCCCGTCGCCGACTCGATGAAGACCGTCTGGCCGGAGCCGCCGGCCACTCCCCCGATCGCGCCGCCCGCGCCGTCGATGAACAGCGCCTTGGACAGGCCCGGCATCCGGCCCTTGTCGTCGGCCAGTTTCGCCTCGGTGCCGACGCCGATGATGGTGGCCATCGCGTCGAAGAACCCGGCGAGGACGAGGGTGAAGACGATCATCGCCACCGTCATCGCGCCGACCTTGCCCCAGCCGCCGAACGCGACGTGCCCGAAGAGCGAGAAGTCCGGCATGGAGACGGCGGAGCCGTGCAGTTCGGGAGCGCCGTCGGCCCACTGCCTGGGGTCGACGACCCCGAGGCCGTTCAGCACGGCCGCCACGACCGTGCCGCCGATGATGCCGATCAGGATCGCACCGGGGACGTTCCGGGCCTGCAGCACGAAGATCAGCAGCAGGGTGCCGGCGAAGAGCAGCACCGGCCAGCCGGTCAGTTCGCCGGCGGGGCCGAGGGTGACCGGGGTGGCCTTGCCCTGGTGCACGAAGCCGGACTTGTAGAAGCCGATCAGGGCGATGAACAGGCCGATGCCCATGGTGATGCCGTGCTTGAGCGCGAGCGGGATCGCGTTCATGATCATCTCGCGCAGGCCGGTGACGACCAGGAGCATGATGACGACGCCGTACATCACGCACATGCCCATCGCCTGCGGCCAGGTCATCTCCGGGGCGACCTGCGAGGAGAGCACGCCGGAGACGGAGAGGCCGGCGGCGAGCGCGAGGGGCACCTTGCCGACGAAGCCCATCAGCAGCGTGGTGAAGGCCGCCGCGAACGCCGTCGCGGTGATCAGCGCCTTCTGGCCGAGGGTGTCCCCGGCCGCGTCCTTGCCGGACAGGATCAGGGGGTTGAGCAGGAGGATGTACGCCATCGCCATGAAGGTGGTGACGCCGCCGCGCACTTCACGCGCGACGCTCGATCCCCGCTGGGATATGTGAAAGTACCGGTCGAGCCAGGACCGTCCGGCCGGGACGCGGATGCCTTCTCCCGCGTCTTCGGCCGTCGCCCTGGGTTCGAGTGACTGCTGGGTCATGATGCCGTCTCCCAAGGTTCACAGGGGCCCCCGCAGCCGCCGTTGAGCAAACGCCCATGGCGGTACGGGATTTGGGAAGTGCATGACCCGGGGGACGGCCCGGAGGTGCACGCTTGTGGGTTCGGCGCCGGGGAGTTGGGCAACTGCCCGGCGCCGGGCTGCCGTTGTCCGGCGGTGTTACGCGTTGCCCGTCAGGTGTTCCGGGCGGACCGGTGTCCGGTTGAGCTCGAGCCCGGTCGCGTTGCGGATCGCCGCGAGGACCGCCGGGGTCGAGGACAGGGTGGGCGCCTCGCCGATGCCGCGGAGCCCGTACGGGGCGTGGTCGTCGGCGAGTTCGAGGACGTCGACCGGGATGGTCGGCGTGTCGAGGATGGTCGGGATCAGGTAGTCCGTGAAGGACGGGTTCCTGACCTTCGCGGTCTTCGGGTCGACGATGATCTCCTCCATCACCGCGATGCCCAGGCCCTGGGTCGTACCGCCCTGGATCTGGCCGACGACGGAGAGCGGGTTGAGCGCCTTGCCGACGTCCTGGGCACAGGCCAGCTCGATCACCTTGACCAGGCCCAGCTCGGTGTCCACCTCGACGACCGCGCGGTGGGCGGCGAAGCTGTACTGGACGTGGCCGTTGCCCTGCCCGGTGTGCAGGTCGAACGGCACGGTCGCGCGGTGCCGCCACTCCGCCTCGACCTCCACGGCCTCGTCACCGAGGACGTCCACCAGGTCGGCGAGCACCTCGCCGCCGTCGGTGACGACCTTGCCACCCTCAAGGAGCAGCTCGGCGGTGGCCCAGGCCGGGTGGTACGTGCCGAACTTGCGGCGGCCCAGCTCCAGGACCTTCTCCCGGACCAGCTCGCAGGAGTTCTTCACGGCGCCGCCGGTGACGTACGTCTGCCGGGAGGCCGAGGTCGAACCCGCCGAGCCCACCTGGGTGTTGGCCGGATGGATGGTCACCTGCGCCACGCCCAGCTCGGTGCGCGCGATCTGCGCGTGGACGGTCACCCCGCCCTGCCCGACCTCCGCCATCGCGGTGTGCACGACGGCCACGGGCTCGCCGCCGACGACCTCCATCCGCACGCGCGCGGTCGAGTAGTCGTCGAAGCCCTCGGAGAAGCCCACGTTCTTGATGCCGACCGCGTAGCCGATGCCGCGTACGACGCCCTCGCCGTGGGTGGTGTTGGACAGACCGCCGGGCAGCTGCCGTACGTCCGCGCCCTCGCTGCTCTCCCACTGGCGCTCGGGCGGGAGGGGCATCGCCTTGACCCGGCGCAGGAGTTCGGCGACCGGGGCCGGCGAGTCCACCGGCTGGCCGGTCGGCATGACGGTGCCCTGCTCCATGGCGTTCAGCTTCCTGAACTCCACCGGGTCCATGCCGAGTTGCTCGGCGACCTTGTCCATCTGCGCCTCGTAGGCGAAGCACGCCTGGACCGCGCCGAAGCCGCGCATCGCGCCACAGGGCGGGTTGTTGGTGTAGAGGGCGATGGCCTCGATCTCCACGTCGTCGACGACGTACGGGCCGATGCCGAGCGAGGAGGCGTTGCCGACGACGGCCGGGGAGGCGGAGGCGTAGGCACCGCCGTCGAGCACGATCCGGCACTTGACGTGGGTCAGCTTGCCTTCGCGCGTTGCCCCGTGCTCGTAGTAGAGCCGGGCCGGGTGGCGGTGGACGTGGCCGAAGAACGACTCGAAGCGGTTGTAGACGATCTTCACCGGCTTGCCGGTGCGCAGGGCCAGCAGGCAGGCGTGGATCTGCATCGACAGGTCCTCGCGGCCGCCGAACGCGCCGCCGACGCCGGACAGCGTCATCCGCACCTTGTCCTCGGGCAGGCCGAGCACCGGGGCGATCTGGCGCAGGTCGGAGTGGAGCCACTGGGTGGCGATGTAGAGGTGGACGCCGCCGTCCTCCTCGGGGACCGCGAGCCCGGACTCGGGGCCGAGGAAGGCCTGGTCCTGCATGCCGAAGTAGTACTCGCCCTTGACGATGACGTCGGCCTTCTTCGCGGCCTCGTCGGCGCTGCCGCGGATGATCGGCTGGCGGTGCACGATGTTGGGGTGCGGGACGTGGCCGATGTGGTGGTCGGCGCGGTTCTCGTGGACGTGGATCGCGTCCGGGGCGGTGGCGGAGGCCTCGTCGGTGATGACGGGCAGCTCGCGGTACTCGACCTTGATCTTCGCGGCCGCGCGGCGGGCGGTCTCGGGGTGGTCGGCGGCGACGATCGCGACCGGTTCGCCGTGGTGGCGCACCTTGCCGTGCGCGAGGACCGGGGTGTCCTGGATCTCCAGGCCGTAGTTCTTCACCTCGGTGGGCAGGTCGTCGTACGTCATGACGGCGTAGACGCCGGGCTGGGCGAGGGCCTCGCCGGTGTCGATCGAGACGATCTCGGCGTGCGCGACCGTGGAGCGGAGGATCTGGCCCCAGAGCATGTCCTCGTGCCACATGTCGGACGAGTACGCGAACTCGCCGGTGACCTTCAGGGTGCCGTCCGGGCGGAGGGTCGACTCGCCGATGCCGCCCTTGGTCTGGGAACCCTGGGTGACCTTGGTGGGAGTGCCGAGGGGGGCGCTGTTGGTGGGCATCCGGTTCAGACCGCCTCTCCCTGCCGGGCGGCCGCGAGGCGGACCGCGTCCATGATCTTCTCGTAGCCGGTGCAGCGGCACAGGTTCCCCGAGAGCGCCTCGCGGATGTCCGCGTCGGTCGGGTTGGGGTTGCGTTCGAGCATCTCGTCGGCGGCGACGAGGAGGCCGGGGGTGCAGAAGCCGCACTGGACGGCGCCGGCGTCGATGAAGGCCTGCTGGATGGGGGAGAGTTCGGTGCGTTCGCCGGTCTGGGAGTCGGAGGGGGGCTTGGGCTGCCAGCTCTTTGAAGTGTCACGCGTGACATGTGACATAGCACAGGCATCCGTCCCGCCGCAGGCCCGCTGCCGCGCGAACTCCGCCAGCCCCTCCACGGTCACGACCTCCCGCCCCTCCACCTGTCCGGCCGCGACCAGACACGAGCACACGGGCACGCCGTCCAGCCGGACGGTGCAGGACCCGCACTCCCCCTGTTCGCAGGCGTTCTTGGAGCCGGGCAGGCCCAGTCGCTCCCGCAGCACGTACAGCAGGGACTCGCCCTCCCACACGTCGTCGGCTTCCTGCGGGCGTCCGTTGACGGTGAAGTTGACGCGCATCAGGCGACACTCCCCTTCTGAAAAGTGGTGCCGCGGTACGACTCCCAGGTCCAGGTGAGCGTCCGGCGGGCCATCACGCCGACCGCGTGGCGGCGGTAGCTCGCGGTGCCCCGGACGTCGTCGATCGGGTTGCAGGCGGCGGCGCACAGATCCGCGAACTGCTTGGCGACCGACGGGGTGATGATCTTTCCGTTGTCCCAGAAGCCGCCCTCGTCGAGCGCCGCGTTCAGGAAGTCCTCGGCGGTCTTCGCCCGCACCGGCGTCGGGGCGGCCGAACCGATCCCCGTACGGACCGTCCGCGTCTCGGGGTGCAGGGCGAGCCCGAAGGCGCACACGGCGATCACCATCGCGTTGCGCGTGCCGACCTTCGAGTACTGCTGCGGTCCGTCGGCCTTCTTCACGTGGACCGCGCGGATCAGCTCGTCGGGCGCGAGGGCGTTGCGCTTCACACCGGTGTAGAAGTCGTCGATGGGGATGAGCCGGGTGCCGCGTACCGACTCGGCCTCGACCTCGGCGCCCGCCGCGAGCAGCGCGGGGTGGGCGTCGCCGGCCGGGGAGGCGGTGCCGAGGTTGCCGCCGACACCGCCGCGGTTGCGGATCTGCGGGGAGGCGACGGTGTGCGAGGCGAGGGCCAGGCCGGGCAGCTCGGCGCGCAGGTGCTCCATGATCCGGGTGTACGGGACGGAGGCGCCGAGCCGTACGCTCTCCTCGCCGGTCTCCCATTCGTAGAGTTCACCGATGCGGTTGAGGTCGAGGAGGTACTCGGGCCGGCGGTGGTCGAAGTTGATCTCGACCATCACATCGGTGCCACCCGCGATCGGCACTGCGGTGGGGTGCTCGGCCTTCGCGGCGAGCGCCTCCTCCCAGCTGGCGGGGCGAAGGAAGTCCATGACCGGCTCTCTTCTCCGTCTCGTGAGTCTCGTGAGTCGTGCGGATTGAGCCAATCCGTGTGCGGCGGGCCCGGCTCGTTCATGTCCTGTTGACGCGGAATGACGCCAGTACACCGCCCCTTGCTCCAGCGGGGTCAGTCACTGAAACCATGAAGGAGTTGGCTGGCCAGCACGGGCATCTTGTAGATTCGTATGAACGGGGGTCATCAGTAACCTCCTGGTCTTCCTGCGGAAACGCAGGAAACGCCCTGGCAGCCGTCGGTTGCGGTCCGGCGACCCCTGGTGACGGCCCGCGGCCCCGCCCGTCCGGGCGCCTCACCCGTGACCCTTCATCATTCATCGTAGATTTCGAGACACAGAACGGCGGCGACGAGATGCGGCTGCGCGCACTGCTGGACACCGATGCGCTGGGCCTGCGGCTGCTCGGCGGCGAGGACGAGCTGGACCGTACCGTGCGCGGGGTCATGACCACCGACCTGCGCGACCCGAGCCGCTACCTCTCCGGCGGTGAGCTGGTGCTGACGGGCCTGGCCTGGCGCCGGGACGCGGCGGACTCCGAGCCGTTCGTACGACTGCTGGTGCAGGCCGGGGTGGTCGCGCTGGCGGCCGGTGAGGCGGAGCTGGGCGCCGTCCCGGAGGACCTGGTGGTGGCCTGCGCGCGGCACCGCCTCCCGCTCTTCGCGGTCCACGAGTCGGTGGCCTTCGCGACGATCACCGAGCATGTCGTACGGCAGGTCAGCGGTGAGCGGGCCGGGGACCTGGCGGCGGTCGTGGACCGGCACCGGCGGATGATGACCTCGGGCCCGGCGGGCGGCGGCCCGGACGTGGTCCTGGACCTGCTCGGCTCGGACCTCGACCTGCGCGCCTGGGTGCTGTCCCCGGCCGGCCGGCTGATCGCGGGCTCCAAGGTGTCGGGGCCCGCGCTGCCCGCCGACGTCTGCGCCGGGCTGGCCGCCGAGCACCTGGCCGCGACCCGCACCGGCCGCCGCGGCCCGCATCGCGTCCTGCTCGACGGCACGACCTACTCCCTCTTCCCGATCCGTTCCAGCGGCCGTTCCGCGCAGGGTGCCCGGGACGTGCGCGAGAGCGTGCTGTCGGACTGGCTGCTGGCCGTGGAGGCGGACGCGGGCGACTGGCCCGAGGAGCGGCTCGACCTGCTGCAGGGCGTCACCCAGCTGATCGCCGTCGAACGCGACCGCCGCGACGCGGCCCGCACGGTGCGGCGCAGGCTCGCGCAGGAGGTCCTCGAACTGGTCCAGACGGGCGCGGCCCCGGCCGAGATCGCCGCCCGGCTGCGGGTGGCCGCCCCGGTCCTGCTGCCCGGCCTCGGCGCGGCCCCGCACTGGCAGGTGGTCGTCGCCCGCGTCGAGTGGGACGGCGGGGAGGTCGAGGGCGGTCCGGTGGCCCAGTCCCTCCTGGAGGAGATCCTGGTCGACCCGCTGGCGACCGGCCCGGAGCCCTCCGACCGGATAGCGGTGGCCCACACCGGCGACGAGGCGATCGCCCTGGTCCCGCTGCCCGCCGTCGTCGCCGAGCACGACGGCTCCGAGTCCGGCATCCATGCAGACGCCCTTCTGGAGGCTGTACGGGCCCCGCTGGCGGCGGGGCTCGACGACGACGGCCGGGTCACCCTGGGCGTCAGCGCGGCCGTGCACTCCGCGGAGGGGCTGCGCGGCGCCCTGGAGGAGGCCCGGCACGCCCGCCGGGTGGCTGCGGCCCGCCCGGGCCGGGTCTGCGCGGCCGGCCACCAGGAGCTGGCCTCGCACGTCCTTCTCCTGCCCTTCGTCCCCGACGACGTCCGCCGTGCCTTCACCGCCCGGCTGCTGGACCCGCTGCGGGACTACGACCGCCGTCACCGTGCCGAGCTGATCCCCACCCTGGAGGCGTTCCTCGACTGCGACGGCTCCTGGACCCGCTGTGCCACCCGTCTCCACCTGCACGTCAACACGCTGCGCTATCGCGTGGGGAGGATCGAGCAGTTGACGGGCCGGGACCTGTCCCGGCTGGAGGACAAGCTCGATTTCTTCTTGGCGTTGCGGATGAGCTGAGGTCACGCGGGCGTGCGACCGGCTCGCGCCAAGTGCCGCCGCCGTCCCACGACTTTGTGAAATTATTCACCCACCCTCTTGGCCCCGCGCGGCGATCGGTGCTGGAATGCGGCCACCACTTCACTGCTCGACGGCGCGCTAGGGGAGGGCAACGTGGCGTACTCCGCCATGTCTGGGAACGGAACGACCGCTGGTGACGATCCGCTCCAGACCGCGGTATGGCGGCTGCGCTCGCGGGCCTGCTGGGCCGACGCGGCGGCTTTGCTGCCGTCGGACACCGCGGCGTTCACCCTGCAGCGGGCGGGGCTGATGGTCGAGCGGTGCCTGTACACCGAGCGGGGCTGGGAAGAGGCCGAGGACGCGCTGCGGACGGCGGAGGCGGTGGCCCGGACCGACGAGGAGCGGGGGGCGGCCGCCTGCGAGCGCGGCCAACTCGCCTACGCGGCCACGCTGCACGGTGTCCGTGACCGGGCGGACGAGGCGCGGGCGGCGCTCGGACGGGCGGCCGCGCTCATCCCTCCGGGGGCGTCGGGGCGGGCCCTCCTCGACTTCCGCCGGGGCCTCCTGGCGGAGAACCTCACCCGCTCCCCCCAGGCGGCCCGCGCCGCCTACCGCCGCGCCCATGCCGCCGCCACGGCCCACGCCGACCCTCTCCTGCTCTCCTTCACCTGGCGGCACCTGGCCGGACTGGCGCTGCGGGACGGGGAGTTGGCGGAGGCCCGGCACGGTTTCGCGGAGTCGCTCCGGATCCGGGAGGAACTGGGCTACCTCGTGGGCACGGCCCCGGCCCTCGCCTCCCTCGCCGACACGGAGTCCGAGCCGGAGGCGTCCCGCCTGCGCGAGGAGGCAGGCCGCCTCTTCCGCCTCCTGGGCGGCGTCCCGACGTGGCTGGCCAAGCAGCTCACCCCACCGTCCCCGGGAGCGGCAACGGCGTGACGACCGGGGGCGGGGGTGTCACTTGCCGGCGCAGCCAGGTCGTGCCCCGTAAGGGGCGCGGGGCTGTATTTGATTTGCGGCTCCGCCGCGTGGGCGCGACCAGCCACGACGCACCCGCACCCGGCATACGGTCGGCACCCCTACGGCGGTCCCCCGTCAGCCCGCGGCAGCGAAATGCCCGGTCACCAGCCGTCGCACGACATCCAGCTCCCCCGAGACCAACGCCTCCAGCAGCGCCGCATGCTCGGCCGCGTCCGCCATCAGGTCGGCCCGGGCCCCGCGCAGCGGAACCGCACGGCGGTGCAGGTCCTCGGCGATCTGTACCAGCTGCTCGTTGCCCGCGAGGGCCAGCACCGCCCGGTGGAACGCCCGGTCGGCCTCCGCGTACGTCACCCGGCACCCCGTCGCCGCCGCCCGCACCGACTCCTCGGCGAGCGGCCGCAACGCGGCCCACCGCTCGGTCGGCACGCTGCGCGCCAGCCGCAGCATCACCGGTGCCTCGATCAGCGCCCGCACCTCGGCGAGTTCCGCGAGCTCGCGAGCGCCCCGCTCGACGACCCGGAAGCCGCGGTTGGGCACGACCTCGACCGCGCCCTCCAGCGCCAGCTGCTGCATCGCCTCGCGCACCGGCGTCGCGGAGACCCCGAACCGCTCCCCCAGCGCCGGCGCCGAGTACACCTCGCCGGGCGCCAGCTCCCCGCCGACCAGTGCCGTGCGCAACGCGTCGAGGATCTGCCCGCGTACGGACGCCCGCTGCACGGCGGGCCTCGGCTGCGGGATCGGCCGCTCGCTGTGCGTGTGCTCGCCCCGCGCGGCCGGCGGGCCGGCGGGGAAACCGGGCGCCTCCCGCGCCGTCTCCTCGGACCGCGACTGCGCCGGCACCCTGGCCGTCTCGGCGGAAGCCGCGTGCGCGCGCTGGTTCACGGGTCCTCCTCCGGCTCGTCGGCACTTGGGTCATTAACGGCGGGTTGTTACTTGTCCGTCAAGCACCTTAGGCGCACAAGGCGCTGGTTCAAATTCCCGAACGGGTGGGTAAGGTAAGGCTTACTTATCTGGCAGTCGGCCCTCACCCGATCGGCGGTAGCCCATGATCTCCCCCGTCTCCGCCTCCTACGCCCGCCTCACCGAGGTCTGCCCGGACCTGGCGGTCGCGGAGCTGGGGCCGGGCGACGCGGCACCCCGGGGCGGCGACTGGGTCTGCGCGGCCGAGCTGGCGGCGGGCGGTCCCGGTCTGGACGCCTTCCTGGCCTGGGACGAGGACCAGATCCTGCGGGACGAGGGAAGGCCGGCCCGCCCCGACGTGGTGGCGACCTTCGGCCTGCACCGCTACGGCTGGGCCGCCTGCCTCCTGATCACCCTCCCCTGGTTCCTGGACCGCCGGGTCCCCCGCCTGCCCGCGACCGAGGTGTCGTACGACCGCACGGCGGGCCGGATGGCCGTGCGGGTCGCCTCCTTCGCCTGCCTCCCGGGCGACCCGGCGGCGGCGCTGCCCGGCGCGGTCGTCGTGGCCGGCGAGGAGGCGCTGCGGGCCGAGGTGCGGGCGGCCGTCGCCGAGCACCTGGAACCGGTCCTCGGCGGCTTCGGACCGCGGATGCGGCGGCGCGGGCGCGCCCTGTGGGGCATGGCGACCGACGAGGTCGTCGAGGGGCTCTGGTACATCGGCGGCCTGCTCGGCGAGGAGACGCGGGCCGTACGCGAACTCGAACAGCTGCTCCCGGGCGCGACCAAGCCGTACGTGGGCTCGGCCGCCTTCCGGGTGCTGTCAGGACCGGCCGGGGAGCCGCTGCCCACCCGGGACCGGGCGAGCTGCTGCATGTACTACACGCTGCGCCCCGAGGACACCTGCGCCACCTGCCCGCGTACCTGCGACGACGTCCGGATCGCCAAGCTCGCGGCGTCCGCGGCCGCCGGGGGGCGCCGCACGCCGCCCCCGTGCCCCCCCCCCGGGCCCACCCCCCCCCCGCCAACCCAAATATAGCC